>DATGFK010000281.1:0-6736 GCA_035309185.1 Aggregatilineales bacterium | reverse complement strand
TGGCCTCGACGGGCAATGCAGCGGCTGCCTATGCCGCCTATTGTGCCCGCGCCGGGATCAAGCTGTGGGTTTTCCTGACCAGCATGGTTCCTTCCGAGAAGATGCGCGAACTGGGCCTCTACGGGGCCGAAGTCGTGAAAGTTACAAGTACTTACGATCAGGCCAAACAGGTCGCAGCAGATTTCGCCGCGCGGCGGGGTCTGTACCTGGATCGCGGGGCGCGGGGCTTGCCTGGCAAAGAGAGCATGAAAACCCTCGCCTACGAGATCGCTGAGCAGCTCGGCTTGCAGCTAGCCGACGGCGAACGCTGGCTTGCGCCTGACTGGTACGTTCAGGCAGTCAGCGGCGGCATCGGCCCCCTGGGCGTTATGAAAGGCTTCAAGGAACTCTACCAGCTTGGTATGATTGATCGGGTGCCGAAACTGGCTGTCATCCAATCCGAGGGCTGTGCGCCGATGGTGCGCGCATTCGACCAGGGCCTAACCGTTGCCGCGCCGGTCACTCCCGCCAGCCGCATTGCGGTGCTTGCCACGGGCGATCCGGGGCATAGTTATACGATGCTGCGCGAGACTATCCTTGCACATGGTGGTACCATGATCAGCGTGGATGACGGACAGGCGTTCCGCGCCATGCGCCGCGTCGCGCGCACCGAAGGTCTCAGCGTCGAACCCGCCACGGCAGTGGCCTTTGCGGGCCTGGAAAAATTGGTCGCGCTGGGGACGATCCATCCTGACGAGACCGTACTCATTAACTGCTCCGGGCATACGTTCCCGGCAGAAAAGCACATCCTGGAAGATCAATATGTGCTTGAACTTGAACCCGGTTCGGCAGCCCCCGAACCGCGCGAAGGACTCGTCGCCGCATTGGAACGGCTCGACGAGCAAATCAAGACCATTGTCGTCATTGACGACAATCCCCTGGATAGTCGCCTCATCCGACGCTTGTTGAAAGCGCACAAGAACTACCGTGTCTTCGAGGCCAACAGTCCGCTCGATGGCCTCGACCTCATCCGCCAGCGCCGCCCCGATCTGGTTATTACAGATCTGACCATGCCGGAAATAGACGGCTTTACGCTGATCGAAAAACTAAAACACGATCCCGAAACAGCCTTCATTCCGGCCATCGTTCTATCCGGAATGGCTTTGAGTAATGCTGATCGTGAGAGGCTAGACGGTAATATTGAATCCGTGTGGACAAAGGGCAGTTTTGAACCCCAGGAACTCGTCGGCCACGTGGTCAACGCGCTGCACGACCAGCCATCTGACAAGCCTGCGGAAACTCCACAAACTGAAACAGCCACAAGGCTGCCCAAAATCCTGATCGTGGATGATAATCCATATGATTCGCGACTCGTTCGCCGCATCCTGGAGGTCGACTCGAAGTTCGATGTTAAAGAGGCTCGCAGCGGCGAAGGAGCGCTCAACACGATTCACGAATGGCATCCTGATCTCGTCATTCTGGATATTATGCTGCCGGACATGAGTGGCTTCACAGTGTTGGAACGCCTCCGCGCGTCCGGCTCAGTTCGCCAGACGAAAGTGGCAATGCTCAGCACAAAAGAATTGAGCGATGCGGAACAAGCACGCCTTGGCGATGCGGTATTCTGGCACAAAGCAACCCTGGATCGGCACACGCTGGTCAAAGCGGTGGAACAGCAGCTTTCAGAAAGACAAAAGGAATAGCCGCCAATGGCGCACATTGTCCTCATCGAAGACAACCCGCAAACCGCCCGGATGGCGACTCGACTACTGCGTGACCGGTCGCACGACGTACAGTCCTTCCAGACCGGGGAGGAAGGGCTTCTGGCGCTTTTCAGCAGCTCGCCCGACCTGATTCTCATGGATCTTGGACTTCCCGATATTGACGGGCAGACCGTCATTGCACTGATTCGCCAGCAGCCAACGCTCGCCGGAACCCCGGTTATTGCCTTTACGGCCTGGTCGCCCGATGTTGCCCGCAACATGGCAAAGGCCTATGGCTGCGACGGGGTCATCGCCAAACCCATCGATACACGGATGTTTGCCCAGCAGGTTGAAGCGTTTTTGCATAGCTCGCCTGTGGAAGACAGCACCGCGAAGGCCGAATAGATTAGCCTCCCCATGAGCAGCATCCAGTCAGGCAGGGTTTCCCCATCGGTAAAATACGACCGCAGCCAGGGCCTGTATGTGCCAGCCCGCAGTTTCACCTATGATGAACTGGCCGCACTTTATAACCAGACACGCCTCGACTACATCGTGCCCATGCCCATGAATGGCAAGCGAATGGCGGATTACGTACAGCAGTACGACGTTGACCTGGATGCTTCAACCCTATCGCTGGCGGAAGACCGAATGCCCCGTGGCGTGATTATGCTCGCGCTCCGCGAGGATCGATCCTGGATTACGCGGCTGGGTCTGGTCGCGGAACAGCGCAGGCATAAAGTCGGGCAGTCCCTGATGGAAAAGTCAATCGAAAATTCCAGGCAGCGTCATGTTAATCGTATTCAGTTGGAAGTTATTAAAGGCAATGAACCAGCCTATCGCCTTTTCGAGAAATTGGGCTTCACAGAGATCGGTGAACTGAAAGTGATTCGCCGTCCGCCAGGGATGCCAGGCCTGGACATTGCCCCCGCAGTGGACTCCCTCACGCCGCTGGATGCCAGTGGTATTCAGGAATGCCTGTCCCTGCGCGACGAGCGCGTCGCCTGGACTGAGGAAACGTCCTCGTTGTTGAAATCCCGTGACCTTCGTGGGATGGCTGCCAGCCTGCCGACCGGCGAAAATGGATGGCTGGTCTACCAGTATTCCGCCTTCGAGCTGACCCACGTCGCGCTAAACCCGGCTGTCAGCGAGGATATGGCGCTGGCGCTGCTCTACTCCCTGCACAAACAGTACCCCATGCACGACACCAAGATCGAGAACGTTCCGGTTGGACATACTGCCGTGCCCGCCTTCAGAGCGCTTGGCTACCTGGACGCCTTCAGCCGCATCGAAATGGTTCTGCATCTTCGCTAATAGTCTGTATTTCATCCGCACAGCTTGCTCATCCATAGTGAAAACCCTGTGTCCTCGCTGCACACATACCGCACGGAATGGGGTATAATTTCGCGGTTCTTAACGCAGCCACTTAAAAAGGTGACATGAGCCAGGATTCTCCCGAACTTTCTGTAGTTGTACCCGTTCACAATGAACGTGAAAATGTAACAGTCTTATCGCAGCGGCTTGGCGCCGTTTTGCAACAATACGGACGCCCCTACGAGATCATTTTCGTGGACGACGGCAGCAACGACGGCACATTCGATACCCTGCGAGACCTTCACAAAGATGATCCCCGTGTCAAGGTCGTTTGCTTCACGCGGAATTACGGCCAGACGCCAGCGCTGGTGGCAGGCTTCGACCACGCACGGGGCCAGGTAATCGTCGCAATGGACGGCGATCTCCAGTTCCACCCCGAAGACTTGCCCCAACTCGTGGATAAGCTGGCCGAAGGCTACGATATCGTGAGCGGCTGCCGGGATCGCAGCCATGATCCGGCCACACGCACCTTCCCCAGCCGGGCCGCCAACCTCATGATGGTCTATGTCAGCGGCGTCCACATGCGGGACTTCGGTTCCACCTTCAAAGCTTACCGTCGTGACATGTTGCAACATCTGCGCTTATATGGCGAACTGCACCGCTTTATCCCGGCCCTTGCCAGCCGCTATGGGGCGCGCATGGTCGAGGTACCCGTGCAGTGGTCGTCGCGCGTTCATGGCAAAAGCCACTATGGATTGTCCCGCACCTGGCGGGTTTTCCTGGATATGATCGCCGTGAAATTCCTGCTGGAATATGCAGGCAAGCCGCTGCGTTTGTTTGGCAGCCTGGGCATGGGCAGCCTGGCCCTGGGTTCCCTGAGCGGTATCCTCGCTATCGCCATGAAACTGCCTGCCCTGGGCGGCTATTCCATCACCGGCAACCCATTTCTCATCTTGAGCGCGTTGTTTATCATCATGGGAGTTCAATTTATCACCAATGGACTCCTGGCAGAAATGCTGACGCGCACCTATTACGAAGGCGGCGCTGTAAAACGGATTTACACCGTCCGCGAGGTACTGGAATGAATCCTGATCAGGCGGCTGAACCGTCCCTCCGCCCGCTGCGCATCCTGGCGATAGCCCCCACGCCCTTTTTTGTCGATCGCGGAGGTCACGTCCAGATTGACGAACAGGCACGGGCGCTGCAAAAGCTGGGCAACACGCTCGAACTATGTACGTATCACATCGGACGAGACCGGCCCGATCTGACTATCCGGCGCATCGGGCGCGTGCCCTGGTACAACAAGACTGATGCCGGGCCAGCCCTGGGCAAACTCTACCTGATGGTGCTCGTGTTTATGCTGGCCTATCGAGAAATTCGCCGCTTCAAGCCGGATATTCTGCATGGACATGGCTGGGATGGCTGCTGGATTGCCTTCGCGCTCTATAAATTGACGGGCACGCCCTTTGTTTTCGACATGCAGGGCAGTTTCACGGGCGAGATCGTCGCACATGGCTACGCTACTGAAAAAAGCGTATTTTCCCACTTTCTGAAGTGGCTCGAACGCCGAACCTTACACCTGGGAACTGTCGTCACCCAATCCGAGCAGATGGTTCATGACGCGATTGCCGACTTTGGAGTACGTCCTGACCACATTTTCCATACCTTCGACGGCGTTGACACGGATCGTTTTCGCCCCGGCCTTGACGCCTCCGATTTGCGCGAGGCATTGAAATTGCCCGCCGGAAAAAAGGTCGTCGTGTTCGTCGGGCTGCTCAAACCATACCAGGGTGTGGACAGCCTGCTCGATGCCATCCGTATCCTGGTCGCTGACTTTCGATATACAGGCGCGCATTTTTTGATCATGGGCTTTCCGGATGAGGACGTGTATGCGCAGCGCGCGGCCCACATGGGCGTCGGAGAGTTTTGCACGTTCCCCGGAAAGATTGACTACGATCAACTTCCGCGCTACCTGGCGCTGGGCGACGTGGCCGTGGCGCCCAAGCTCTCGCCCACAGAAGGTGACGGCAAGATCTACAACTACCTGGCGAATGGCCTACCTATCGTGGCCTATGACCGGCCTGCCAGCAAAGAGATTCTGGGCGACCTGGCGGTGTACGCCAAACTTGGCGATTCGCATTCCCTGGCCTGTGCGCTTCGGGAGGCGCTAACCAACGAAAAATTGGCTGCCGATCTGGCGGCCAAAGGGCGAGCGCTAGCCGTCGAGCGCTTTTCCTGGCTGGCCGTTGCCCGTCGGCTGATGGTGGCTTATCACGACGTGCTGCGCCGCGCCGGAAAGGAAAGGGCGTGACGCAACTGGAATACGTGCCGTGTGACCTGTGCGGAGCAATTGACGCAGCGCCGTACCTGAAGGTTCATGACCAGATTTACCATCTGCCCGGCGAATTTCAACTGGTGAAGTGCGGGTATTGCGAGCTGATCTATTTGAACCCCCGGCCCGACAGTGCCAGCATAGGGGCATTCTATCCCGACCTGGATTACCACGCCTTCCGACCAAGTAGCGGCTTCAAGGCCGATCTGCTCAAGCGGCGGCGCGAGTCGGAAGCGCGATCCCTTGTCGCATCCTTGCCAGCGCATCCTCGCATCCTGGAGATTGGCTGCGCGACTGGCGAACTACTTGTTACGCTGAGAACGATGGGCGCTCAAGTCGCCGGGGTCGAGCCGAATGCCGCAGCCGTGCAGGTTGCTCGTGACAGGCACGCCCTCGACGTTCAACAGGGCACCCTGGACGAGGCAACATTCGAACCCGGCCAGTTTGACCTGGTTTTGATGAAATATGCCTTGGAACATGTTCACAGTCCGCTGGCGACCCTCCGCCGCATCCGCGATCTGCTTAAGCCCGGCGGCCAGGTCGTGTTGTGGGTGCCCAACGCAGCCTCGCTCGATTCAGCCCTCTTCGGCAAGAACTGGCGTGGCCTGGATGCGCCTCGCCATCTGTATATTTTTACGCCGAAAACGATGCGTCGTCTGATCCAGACTGCCCAATTGCGCTTGACGAAGCTTTCTTACGATCCCATGCCCAACGATTTTGCGGGCAGTGTCGAATTCTGGCTGCTAGACCATGCTATCTCACCGATGCTCGCCCGCGCCTTGGGTGTCAACAATCCCGCCGCCCTTGTCGCGTGGTTGCCGATCAGCACGCTGGCGGCGCTTGCTCACCGCTCAGGCCGTATCCGCGTCACCGCCACGCGGGACTGAGTAGCTGGATCGCCGCGCAGCCAGATCTTGTCGTGCAGACCATCCAACTATAATATATAAGAGAATATGGGCCAGGCTTGAGCCAGATAAGCGGGTTCGTGATGATGCAAGCAACTGCACCCAAACTTCTTCCCAGCCTGCATAGTTTCATGGTTGGTTTGATTGACTACGCAGGGTTATTTCCGCCTACCAAACAGCCACTCAGCGAGGCAATTAACGAATATGCCATGCTCCGGGACGACCCGGATCGGTGGATGCTGTCCAGGTTTATCATTCCGGCAGCACAGCTCGAAGAACTCTCGGCCTTGGCTGGACATTTATTTGACCCAACAGACCCATTTGTGTTCTCCGTCCTCGGACGCGGCGGCTCCGACGCAGAGGATTTTCTCGACTGCCTGGACGCCGATCTTCAGGCGGTGGCGGACTTTCGTGGACGGCACGCCCAGGCCGTGGTTGCCGACGTGTTCGAAACTCGCTTACCGGCTTCTGTTACCTCAACACACGATGCGGGGCGAATCCGTAAA
>DATGFK010000280.1:0-5425 GCA_035309185.1 Aggregatilineales bacterium | reverse complement strand
GCGCTGAGAGATTCGGGCAGCAGCAAAGGGAGCGGGATGTAGCAATCTTACGCAAAAAAGCTGCAAGAATGGGCTTTACCTTGAATACCCTTCAACCTGTGGTCGTGGGCTAGTTTTGTATTATTCACTGCCTTATTGCTTGCCACAAGTAGAGGTGGTTTTCAGGAAACAGCGGATGCCACGAAGCGCGAGGCGGCTGATTTGCCCGCAGGCAGTGCAGGGCGACGAGAACGAGCAACCCTCTGCCAGTGGCACAAAGAAAGAATCTCCTAAGGTGCGTGCGTCTCCTGCCGCGCCAGTGCAGCCTACATTAAGCAGTGACGACCCCGTGGCATTGCTGGCGCAGCTTCGTGAGGCCGAGCAAAAAGCGAGAGAACGAGTGGCGGCCATTCTCGCCTCAGACGGCCAGATCGAGCTGGCAAAGGCCACGCGCGAGCTTAGGGCCGTGAAGGACGACATCGCAGCGTTGCTGAAGGCGAACCCACAATTGGCGTGAGGCGAAGCGGATGGGACACAAACCAAAGGGATACTGGCAGAATTTTGAGAATCTTGAGCGTGAATTGCGGGCATTTATCGCAGCACACGGTCAGGCCGCTTTCATGCCAAGCACGACGCAATTGAAAGATGCCGGGCAGCGGGCCATAGTTCGAGGCATATACCTCTACCACGGTTCACCTGGTGAGGTGGCTGCGCGCTTGGGATTGACGGTCGCTGCAACTGCAAAACCGCGCAATTATTGGACTGACTTCGACAATCTCGAACGCGAGATGCGAACGTTCCTGGAACAGCAAGGGTGGTCAAAGCTACCAAGTAGTCGCCAAATGAGACTGGCCGGGCGCAGCGATCTCCTGCACGCAATACGCCTGCATGGTGGCGCAAGCGCCGTCGCACAAAGACTAGGACTGCGCTCCGCCAATACGCAAAAGCCTAAAGGGTATTGGGGAGATTTTTTCAACCTTGAGCGCGACCTTCGGGCTTTCCTTGCCGAGCAAGGATTGGGGGATAGGCTACCGGGCCCACAAGTGTTTTTGGCGCAGGGCCGCCATGATTTGCTCTACGCAATGCGACAACATGGTGGTATGCCAGCGGTCGCCAAACGCCTGGCTTTACAACGGAGCAGTCAAACCAAACCGCCCGGCTACTGGCAGGATTTCCTCAACCTGGAGAGCGAACTGCGAATGTTTCTCACACAGCAGGGAGTAGTCGACCACCTGCCAGGCGAGAAGGTGTTCCAGGCGCAGCACCGCAGAGATTTGGTGTTGGCCATTCGGATGCACGGGGGCATGAGGGCTGTAGCAAAGCAGCTGGTGCTGGCGCTGAGGCCAGATCGGGCGCGCAAGGAACGACAAGCCAGCGACCGCAAGGCTAAGATCAAACGCTGAGTTGGTTCTTCGACTAAGGGAGTCTAAATTGGAAAAATGTTATTGGGATAGCAACACGTGCTGGCATGTGATAACCCGTCCTGACGGCCAGGTGGAACGCAGTCGCCTGGGCGTTGAGGCTGAGGACGCGATCCAGCGACTGACCGAGCAGGATTGGGAGTTCGTCGAGCAGAAGCCGATTGGCGCGAGAATGCTTTACTGGTTCCGTCGGGCAGAACAGGTTGAGAGCCAGACAAAAAAGCGCGAGTTTAGAACTGAAGAGACGATATCCCCTGTTGCGCAGCTTACGGCGACGATGAAAGCTCTGGGAATGTATGACGGGGAGAACACGGAGGCGGCCGGCTTGGCGGCGATACGCCTTATCGCATGGTGCTCGTCAATGCCCTTCCTACGCCGAATTATCGCCGTCTGGCGCCTACTGTGGCCTGCATAACCAGACCATGACCTTCATCAGCGAAACCTGGTGCCATTGAACGAGAATTTGCGAGGTTAGTTATAAGGAGGGTGGGGATATGGACACTTTTCATCCGCTTCTCAAGCACCAGCTCAAAAAGAGCGGCATTACGGATAGTTCGATCCTGCCGTCTACCGAAGCCTGGTTGAACCTCCTCCATCGTCTCAATCAGACGTACCTCGATAATGACCAGGAGCGCTACCTGAGAGAACGCTCACTCAGCCTGACTACTCAGGAAATGCAACGCGAGATCGCCACCCGTCAACAGGCTGAGGCTTTCCTGTTTCGCCAGAAACGTATACTGGAACAGATTGCCACCGACAGGCCCCTGGAGGAAATTCTCACGACTCTCATCCACACTATTGAGAGCCAGGTTCCAGACATGATCGGTTCCATTCTCCTGCTTGACTCAGACGACCTCCATATTCGTCACGGCGCAGCACCGGGTCTACCAGAGGCTTATAGGCAGGCCGTTGATGGTGCGGCGATTGGCCCACAGGAAGGTTCCTTTGGCACAGCGGCTTTCCATAATAAACGGGTCATTGTCGAGGACATCGCCAACGATTCCCTGTGGAAAAATTATCGTGACCTGGCCCTCGGTCACGATCTGCGGGCTTGCTGGTCACAGCCCATTCGAGCCAGAAATGGTAGAGTCCTGGGGACGTTCGCCATGTATTATCACCAGGCGCGTAAACCTCTCCCATCGGAGATCCAACTCATCGAAGACGCGGCTCCTCTGGCTGGAATTGCCATCGAGCGCCTTCGAGATGATGAAGCGTTACGTCAGAGTGAGGCGCGTGGCAGGGCTTTGCTGGACGCCATTCCTGGCGTCATCTTCCGAGTAGGGCGCGATGGCACTATCCTGGATTTCAAAGGCTCCGATTTGCTGCCAGATGCAACCCGCGGGTTCAAATTGGAAGATGTGCTGCCCCTTGCCCTGGACATCGAGGCAATCCTAGAGTGTGGCGAGACGCAAACCTTCGGTTACGGCCAGACGTACGAAGCCCGCGTGTTTGTGTCAGGAGCCGACGAGGTTGTCATTCTGGTGCGCGACATTGACGAAGGGCAGCAGGCAGTGAAGCAGCGCATGGATCGTGCCATTGTCCAGGAACACGCTCGTGCACTCCAGCGCTTCATGGAAATATTCTCGCACGAATTCAGGACACCGCTGTCGGTCATCAACATCAGCCTGCACCTGCTGAGCAGACAGGCCGATCCTGCCTTACACGAGCGCGAGTTAGCACTTATGCAGGCTCAGACCCGCAAACTCGAAACGCTGACCGAAGATGTTATTGTCCTTTCTGAGCTGAACAACGCACCAAAACTACTTTTTGAATCGCTGGACTTGAACCGCCTGATCGGCGACATCGCGACCTATTTTCAATTTCTAGCAGATGCGGGTGGGATTTCTGTCACAACCGCTTTGCAAGAAGGTTTGCCAGCTCTATTTGCCGATGAGGCTAAATTGACCAGGGCGCTGGTCTATCTGGTCGAAACTGCGGCTGAACGCATTACTGGTAATGGCAAAATTGAGCTGCGAACAGCAATGGTCGAAAATCTGCTGGTAGTGGAAGTTCATGATTCGGGGGGAAGTCTCCCTATAACAGCTATGCTGAATGTCTTCGAGCACCTGGAACGCGCGGATACGCTAAAGAACGGTAGCCGGTTCAGCCTCGCCATCGTCAACAAGATTCTCGAACTCCATCATGGGAGGATTGCCATCGAGCGCCAGAATGAAGGCAACACATTCAGCGTTTTTCTGCCGGTAGACCTGGCGCAGCAGGATCGGGCTTTCGGAAAAACCGGTGGTCCAAGCATCGGCGAGTGTTAACAAGAAACGTGGATTGCTCACACTTTTGTGACGGATGAAACCCGCCATCCTGAAAAGACTTGCCCATGACCCGCTCTTGCAGCGGCACCCTGGAGCGCGGGGTTTGCACACTCAGCTTTCTACTCACGACTAAAAGGCTCGTTGTCCTCGACACCCGCCCGCTTGAACGTACGGTCAAAATGCTCTTTGAACATGCTGTCGAAGTGATCCTGGCTTATATTCCGATTCAGTCGGTGGCCATTATTGTCCTTGACGAATCCAGACAATGGCTCCACGGTGTGGTGTGGCGCGTTTTCGCAGACGAGCCTGAGTGGACACAATTCGTTATGAGATTGGAATAAAAAAATTGTTGCTCTTAGATTCAAAGATAACTATATTAAGTTAATAGAATAATCTCCAATTGTCGCATTGAGGGTCGAACGAAGAGAAGTACTTATGATCGCCTTTTAAAAAAGGAATTTTCAGGCCAACTAAATAATCCGGTTTGCAACTGAGAGTTACTACTCATTCGGGGGTATCTATGGAAGCCTACAACATCCAACGTGATCTCGATTATCAGCGCGACACCTATCTCAAGAGCATCCTGCTGAGTAGTTTATTCCTCGGTGCAATATTGGCTGGTTTGGCTGTGGCGACCACAGCGTTGGATGCGCGTCCCTGGTTATGTTTGGCTGTGACGCTGCTCGTGTCCAATGAATTTCGCCGTCGTGGGGATTCCCTTTCCGGTGCATGGGCCTTCCTCCTCGGGTTATTGGCAACGTTGAGTCTGTCCCTGTACTTATATGGCCCTAATACGACGGTTTATTTCTTGATGAGTTTCCCAAGTGTTTTAGGAGCACTATTGCTGGATCGGCGTAGTTTTTTGCGCCTCGCCATACTCTCCTGTATCGTCATGTTTGTTCTCACCACGTTCCAAGTAAATGTTGTCCCCAGTATCAATCTAACATTTGCCCCTTGCCTTTTTTGCATGGCCGCTACTGCCATTATTTATCTGAATGCCGGTAATGTCTTGGAGACGGTCTATTGGGCAACGGATATCCAGAAGAAGGATACGCACCGGGCTGAGATGTTTTACGAGCAGAAAGAACAGTTGGCCGAAACGCTTCGTCAGCTCACGCATGCCCATTCCAGGCTGGAGATCATGAATGCTAAAGTCGTACAGTCCCAGCACCAGGCGGAATACGCCAGCCAGGCCAAAACCACCTTCCTGTCCAATATGAGTCACGAACTCCGAACGCCATTGAACGTCATCATCGGTTACAGCAGCAGTATGCTGGACATGCCAGCGCTGTATGACAATATGAATTTATCATCCAAGCAGGAGCGCGACATCAAGTTGATCAAAGATAGTGGCTACTATCTACTCGGTCTCATCAACGATATCCTTGATCTGAGCAAAATCGAGGCCGGTAAGCTAGAGTTGCATTGCGCCGAGACCTCTTTGCCGGAGATTTTCAAAGGACTCGTTGCGACCTCAGTAGGTTTAGTTAAAGATAAACCCATCCTGATCCGTCCAGACTTTCCTGAGGATCTACCCCTGGTGTGGGCAGATCCAACTCGCGTCCGGCAGATCGTCCTCAACTTGATGTCAAACGCGATAAAATTCACAAACACGGGCAGCGTCACCCTTCACGCACATGTTGACGCGCAGGTTGTGCATATCTCGGTGATTGACACTGGCATCGGCATCCCTGAAAAAGCCTTACCGCATATCTTTGACCGATTTGAACAGGCCGAGCGTGATACCGACAAGAATTA
>DATGFK010000279.1:0-6193 GCA_035309185.1 Aggregatilineales bacterium | reverse complement strand
ATCGTAGCGGACGATTTTCGCAACCTCAGCCAATTGATCCCAGCGCAGTCCCCACGGGCTGCGATCCTCAACTGCCATGCTGATCATCAGGCCGTGCCCCCAGATGAACGGGGCGCCTGACCCAAACGCCTTCACATTCAGTTCCACGCCATTGATCTTCACGAATTGGCTTCTCCAATTAGCTGAGGCGCTGACCCTTTGCCACGGGGCCAGCACCATTTACACAGCGGTTGAGCCGCGACTCATTCCCTGGGTCAACTGAATTTAGCCAGAAGAGCCGCCATCGCCACCGTGCAGGGTTGCGTGCCACATACGTGTCGGGTTAAGTGTATACGAGGCACGGAAAGGTTCCAAGTCTGGCGAAAGTAGAGTTTTGATCGCCTTCAACAGCGCCATCGCGTCCGCACGCTTCTGATGTACCTGTCCGACGGGAAGCCAGGCGCGCAGACGCTCCAATTCCTCCGGGGCGATTCCACTTTGTTGCGCACGACTGAGGATCACCGGGTAGACCCGATCTGGATAATAAAGGGACTTGGCAACGTCAATCAACGCCTGATGGGTTGACGCTGAGAGAATGCCTTGCTTTTCGGCTGCCGATAATGTCGCTCGAATGTCCACCATTGCCACAGACAAATTGACGTAAGCCTCGTCCACGAACCCGTGCGCCACCGCAACTTCGTCATCGTCCTCGAGCGCGCCGCTGGCAAATGCCTCGTAAATCGCGCCCACCCCCCGCATCCCGAACGGGGCAAGCTCGGCGGCACGCAGCGCTCCCATGCTGGCGCTGCCCAGGACGTAGATACCCTCCTGCATCGCGTACAGGATCTCTTTATGCCAGACCGCAGGCACCTGCTCAAAATAACCGTCAATGATCCCGATGACCTGGGGACGCTGCTGCGTGGCGCGGTATACGTCGCCTTGCGAGACCGGCGGCAAAAACGTGGCGTCCAACTGGCTCCGCGCTATGTCCAGGGGCAGCGTAGGCCCGACAAAGATAGTGACGCGCGTTTCAGTACCGTTCGTGTTTGTCATACAGTTTTTTGCAGAAGTGCTCTCGCCTTGATTCCGGGCGTATAGGAGGTGTCATCGTAGCCAGCTTCCAGGTCTGGAACAATCACGCGCACGACTGGAATGCGAAACTCGGCCTTTGTGAGATTCACGACAATGGCGCGATCAAAGCCTTCAGCCTGCAAACGATTGAGAATCAGGCCGATGTCTTCGCTAAACGTCTCATGGTCATAGTCAGGAGCATCTTCGAAGCGTGCAACCGGCTGCTGAGCAGCAGCCCAATCCCGGTAGGCAACAAGCCGCTCCCTATCCCGAACGATCTCGTAATCTCTGCGGGTAACGTCATCGCGAGCGCCGGAAATAAACGTGAGGCGGGTTTGCGCGGCTTCGCTCAGGGCGCGCGTCAGGGCAATGTGTCGCGTCAGGTGGCAGCCCATTCCGGAATTGGCGTGGAGGTAGTGTGGGGCTTGCTCCTCGTTGTCAATGATGGTACAGGCGAAGGCCGGGATGCCCACATCTGAGGTAACGTCCCACACGGCAACGTCAATGGCGGCGCGCTCAAATTTCGAGAGCAGTTCCAGGCAGCCCGGATCGTCAATCGAATCAAGGGCCACCCGAGTAGCGTGATGCTGCGCATTGCCTCCCAATCGCCACAATGTGGTCGAATGCCGTTCGACAAGTTCACACAGGGCGTGGCTGATCGCTTCCAGGATGTGATTGCCCGAAGCCAGGCCGTTGGAGCCGCCCACAAAACAGCCGCTGCCCGCAGGCTGTGGCAATACAAAATCGGTGTGAACCAGTTCGTAAGGCACCCACACCGATTCCTGCTGGATCAGGTCGTAGCCTTCAATCCAAAGCAGGCGAAAATCGGGATGGAAGAGTCCGCCAGGAATCAGAGGCAGCCTGTCCAGGGGAGCAATACAATGCGCACGGCGCATTTCGCGAGCGCTGGCAAGTTTGAGCGGCAGCAGGATGTGTTCCGCATGGTAGCCCTCAATGGACTCCATCAGGGCAGACGCTTTGGCAGCTTGTAGAGTCAGCCCTTTGCCTTGCGAAACGGATATGGAGCGGGAGTTGGGGCGGCACGCCATGCTGACCGGGATGCCGATGCGATCCAGGCCAGTCACGTTGGCAATGCGCGTGATGCCCATTGCTGGCATAAATTCACGGTACTGCGCGATAGTCTCCGCAGGGGGAATCAGGCGGTGCGTTTCACCCTGGTAAGCCTTCTGCACATCCTGGACGCCCGGAAGCAATGCTTGAGAAGACATCGTTATCATCGTTCGAGCCATTTCAGAAATACGGATTGTTGGCGCAAGAGAGCGCTGTCCGGAGGCAAAACTGCCAGACAGCGCTGGCGCCAGGCTCAATTAATGGCCGGTAAAGGGCGGAACACCGCTCGCATTGGAGCCTGGCAGCAGATTACCCAGCTGGCTCGCCTGCAACCCCAGCGGGTTGGTCGGAAGTTGGAAGGGAGACGTGCCGCCACCAGAGATCACAGCCAGGTCTTCTTCGCTCAGTTCGGGGGCATAGAGCGCCTGTACTGTGCCGATCCATTCGTCAGGGGTGAAGTTGAAGCCGTTTTCGCCGGCCACCTTGACCATAATATCCAGGCGCGGCTCTCCTGCGACTTTGGCGTGAAGCGATGGATCTTGATTAACCTTCTCAATGAACGCGAGCACGGATTTGCTGATCATGACGTCCTCCAGATTTGAAAGGGTATAGCGATTATACTAGAGATAAATCGTCAAGGAATCGTCAACTGAACACCGCGCCAGCGTTACACTTCACGGATATTTGTTCGGAGAGAACCCCACCCCTGATCGGTGCACTCGATATTTATGAACACGGGATTGAAGGGTGGGGTTCTCCGATTGCCGCACTAAAATACCAAAGAGCACAGATGCGGGAGGGCGAAAATCCGATTTCGCGTTGACTGCGAGTTGTTTACTGTAAGCCGAAAGGGGGTATTGCAGTGGCATTGCCGCCGGGCAGGATGCCAAGGGGATTGGGCTTGGACGGGAAGACTGCGCCACCCGCTATATTGGCGAGATCATCATCGCTCAACTCACCGGAATAGATTGCCTGGACGGTGCTCATCCACTCGTCAGCCGTGAAATTGAAGCCATTCTCGGATGCGGTTTTGAGCAGAACTTCCAGGTGGGACTGTCCCGTTACTTTGGCGTGCAGCGCAGGGTCCTCATTGACTTTGTTGATAAACGACATGACGGTTTTGTTAATCATTTGAGCCTCCTCTTGAGGTGAATTAAGGATAAACACCAGTGTAGGAAGCAATCGTCAACGAATCGTTTCAAGATCGTGTAGCCTGGTACTGTCAGTCAATCCGCTACCAGATCATCTGGTCGCCATCAGCCTTTGAGCCTGTGCTGGCGCCGGGATCAGGTTTTCCCAGCAGGATGGCATACACGGCAGATTGGGTCATCTGGGTCAGATTGAGCGCCCGCTCGACAACCGAATCCGCAACCGCTGACGTGGTTGCGGAGGCCAGACCGGCCAGGGTCGCAGCCAGAACCATATTCTGGCCGATGTGACCGGCCTCGATCAACACCACGCGATAGGCAATCGGGCTGGCATATTTCCACATGGTGCGATCAAAATGCGCCACCAGGAAAACGATGGCGGCGGCTTGATCGCACCATTGTTGATGGCCGAGCATGTCATGGGGCAGCGGCACATCGCTCGAACTGACGAGGCCAAGTGTATGTTCGCGGGCTGAATAGTGATAAATGCCCCGTTGTAATCCCTCGACGGCCCGCACGTAGATATAGGCTTCGTAGGGATTGCGCGCGCCGCCAGAAGGAGTCGTTTTAAGCGGCAGCTTCCCGAACAGGGGAATATCTTCGATGGCCGTGATACCCATTCCGGCAAACAGACAGTCTGCCAGCGCCTGCTGAGAAATGGGGTCGGGCAGATACTCGCGGCGGCTCCGCCGGGCCAGAATCGTCTTGAAAAATTCCTGATCCCTTTTAAAGGGCGGCAGCGCAACAACGCTTTCAAAGGCGTCGTTGGTGGTAAATAGCGCCGGGGAGGGAGCCAGCGCGTTGCGCTCTGCCATGTAATTCGGGATATTCTCCGCTTCGGCAAACGGCGTATCCTTGATTCCGAAATGATAGATGCCCGGCACCATGCCCCATTGCCAGACCGAGTCGTAAGTCTCGTCCTTCATGGCAGCAGGCGAGCCTTCTTCCACCAGCGCGCCACAGGCCAGCAAGTCGTCAATCTGCTGGTCTGCCAGTTCAGGCGTCAAGGCACTGGCGAACGGCAGCGGTACTTTGTCTCCGTCATGCCAGTCGTCAAGGCTCAGCAGCAGCTCAATGCACAGCAAATTGCAGGTGAAAGCCTGTTTGCTGAGAAAATTGAACAGCAGGGCTTGACTCTCTTTGAGGAACACGACGAGCGCTCTGGCACGCCGGACGCGGCGATCTTTCAATGGTTGCATGGCATTTACCTATCACGTTTTACAGTCGCTTCAAAGGCCGTCGTGCGAGATGTCTGCCCGGCCACCCACAATCTGGCTGCCCTGACCTCGCAGAGGTGATATACAGCCTATCACCTCTGCGTCAAGAGATCATCAATTGGATTCTGCCAGAGGCGAAACCTGCTCTTCGCGCCGGATCGCCAGCCACGTCCATAGCGCGCAGCATAGATCGATCAGTCCCGCTACGGCGATAATCGGCGCGGCGACGCCCATCAGGACGAGAGTCACGAACGAGACACAGACCAGGCCCCGTCCCCACAGGGTCATGCGGAAAAATGCGAGGTTATTTTCCCGCGCAGCCTGGATGTAATACAGCCCCAAGATTCCGATGATGGCGCCGAACATCCGCGTCCACATCGCGTTCGTCGGTGGCAATCCGGCAAGCGCGCTTATCGAGTTCGGGATGATCGCCAGCCCCAATCCGCTCAGCGTCAGATAGACCCCGAATATTGCACTGCTTCTGGCAGCCTTGGTCATTGCTCCCTCCAAATCTTCGCAAGCCCTCCAGACGGACAGGGTAAGCCCTGTCCTGCAAGGTGCTAAGGGCAAATAAGGTCTATTGCTCGACGTAACGCCCCACGTAAGCTTCGGCCACGCCCAGAATCAGGAAGGCGTCGGCCAGCAGCGCCAGCAGCCAGCGGCCTTCGTTGAACAAGCCGTTCCAGTCCAGGGCCAGCACGGCGACGATCACGACAATGCCGACCAGGTTGGCTAGTGCGCCAATACGCAGGAGCCTCGCGTTCACGCGCTGCGCAAGATAAAGTGTCCCTGCGCCAGAGATGAGCGCGACGGCGGCGATGATCCATACAACACCCACGCCCAGGTTCAGCCATGCCGCGACGCTGGCGCCTCCCAGTAGCAGCCCCAGGCCAACCCCTACCTGGAAAATGCCATCGGTCTGTACAACGCGCTTCGGCAGCTTACTGCCAACATGAAAAACGTCCTTCCGTACATGGGTAGCCATATCTCAAATCCTCCTCAGGATTGAACGAATATGGCACCAGGATACGGATCAAATGGCTGCCAAAGCTACGAAAAAGACTGCCATTTACTGCCAGTTTGGCGATCAATTTCGTTGACCCTCCTCGCGGAGATTCTGGGCAATCAGACGGGCAGCAGCGTTTTGCCAGTTGTGCAGAGTCCGCTCTGGAACCTGCGTCTGGAACCATGTCAGTGCCTCGCGCATCGAGGCGGAGGTCGCTTCGCCCGGCTCTCTGCGGCTGTAGGGCTTGAGGCCGCACACATAGGGGAAATACAGCGCGTTGTAGTGACGCCATTCGTTTGAACTGCCAAAGTCCCGGCCATCGTGCGGCTTCAGGCACTCGATGTTTTCCACCAGCAAACGTTTGAGTTCGGAGGCCCGTTCCAGTGCGTTCAGCGATCCCGTTCCCTGGACGATCCGGCGCTCGACCTGGGGCAGCAGCGTGAGCGGATTGGTTGCCAGGCGCGGCAAATTGCCAAAGTCGCTCAGGGCGCGGCGGGTCAGGCGGATAAATTCTTCCTCGTCAAGTGTTTGCAATGCGTGCGTCTCATCCAGGCGGGGCAGGTTACTGGCGAGGTCACGCAGTTCGGCGCGGGAGCTGCTTAACTGCGGCATATTGGGGAAGGTCAGGCGATCCAGAGCCTTTTGAAGGGGATCGGCAAAGACCTGCAAGGCAATCGCGGCAGCGCATGTCGTCAACAGCA
>DATGFK010000278.1:0-4889 GCA_035309185.1 Aggregatilineales bacterium | reverse complement strand
TCCCGCCGGCCCCGTCCCAGGCAGCCAATTGAGCCATCTAAACCCTACAAAAAACGCCGGGAATCAACTCGTCCACAAGCTGTAAATAGACTGTACTTAAGCAAAAAACCCCTGGTTTTCAGGGGTTTTTTGGGCATTACGGGGTGATTTTAAGTCCATCCCGAATTCCACTTACTGCGTCTACTATTGAAAATCGGCCCATTTTGCATGGGTCAAATGTCTCATATGCTGACTGCTCCTACTCTGCCGAGCGCGTAAGGTACACCATAAGGTACACTAAACCGGTCGAACCTTAAAAGATTCCGAGCCCCTGAATTGGCGTTCGGCCTTCGCGTGTCAAGAGCGCTGCGCCTTAGCGCGCAGAGGTCAAGCTTTTGGCCGCGGCCTTTGTCAAGCCCCGGTCCAGGCTTCGAGGGCAAACTCAGCCGCAAACGGATTGACAAAGTGCACCCCTTCGAGTGTGCGGCCCTCGGCAAAGTCCTCGCTGAAGACGATCCCGACCTGATTGAGCCGTGCGGCCGCCTATACCTGAGCGTCGTAGTAAGACAGGTGGTGCGTCCGCACGCCGCGCACCGATTCCTGCACCACCATGACGGTTGTGTCCAGAATGTTCCAACTCGCGACCAAGTTGTCGATTTGCTGCTGCGCCTGCTCATGCGTCAGCATTGAGGCCGGCGTTTTCGTGATGGCGCGAAAGAATTCGCCCAGTACCTGGGTGGTCAGGCGTCCGTTACCGCTGCCTTCCAACGCATCCAACACGCGAATGGCCTGCTCTTGCTTGGCTGGCTCGCCGCGATCATGGGCGTAAACCAGGATATTGGTGTCAACCAGAACTATGGCCATACCGGCTCTCGCGCTCCTCGTAGAGCTCGTCCCGCGTCCAGCTGCGGTGCCGATTGGGTAGAGGTTCTTGGGCCTACAGTGAGCGCATCAACGCCACAGCCCGTTCCCAGGCGGCGAGATCGCGGGGCAGACCGGCCCCACCGCCGGCAAGCTGGCGATTAATGGCCTGGCGGATAACTCTGCCTCGCATGTTCCTCGCGCCTTGGCTGCTCGCTTAAGTTGAGCTCGCTGACGCTTATCGATGTAATTTTGCTGGCGCACCATTTAAGTCATGGCAGCCCCCGGCCTTATACACCAAATTATGGACCGCCCTGCCAATCGTACCTATCGCTCCGGTTTGAATCTGTCGAACCAGGTCTGTCAGGTCTCGCATTGACCAGCTACAGCCGTGCCCATTGGCAGCCGGCACAGATGGCCCCGTCGGGGCACGGATGCACTTGAGCAATCCTGTGTCCGCCCATTATGGGACACCGAAAAGTCATTTGTCTATCATCCCGGTACTTCGCCAATGTTTTATAACATGATCTGATGGTCAGTCAGGGCTGAAGGCCTTTGCTCCAAGTCAATCCACGGGCCTATAGACACCGTGGCCGACCGGCGAGTCGGTGAATGTCTCCGGCATTAAAATACGCTCCGGCGGCATAGTGCTGTTACAGGCCGATTTGTTTGGATACTCGACGGCCTGAATCAGTGGAGGCAAACCCCGCCAAGTAATCCGGCCGAGGTACTACAAATCACTGCCATACAAAACGGCCGTCAACACCTTGGCGCGGAAAATGCCGGAAAACAAGCCGTTTGCGGTACCAGAATCAAAATCACTATCTTAAGGGCTATAGTCGAAGTACTATACCGAAAATGCCAATGGAATATCGCTAACCGCCAAAAACCCGCCAAGATGCGGCCAGCCGACGGCTGCAGCGGGCAGCCTGGCCGGATCGCCTCACTTGGTGAAAGTGGGCACTCTTTGGCGTCTTTTCCCGGCAATAATCAGATTGTCCAGCCCGAACCATAGCCCGGCGACCTCGGTGGGCAACAGGGGAAAACACAATGGCTCTCGGCGCCTCGCCAACACCGCCTCAGCCATCGCCCGCAACCATCACAGAGTCAAAACCAGCCTTGCTTGGCCGCCGACTGGCTTGGATCAGTCTCGCCTGCGGCTTCCTGAGCTCAGGTCTCATAGTAGTCCTGTTCGTAGTCGCTGCCATAGGCCCCATCATTGTTTATCTACTCTCCACGTTGATTTTCGGCCTCTTCGTCAAACTCATATACGCAGGTTCCGTCCTGGCTGCTATTACAGCGGTGGCGACCGGTATTCTTGCTTTACGTCGAGGCCCAGGACGCGATGTCTGGCCTCAAGCTATCGCGGGGCTCGTTCTAGGCGTACTCGGATCCGCCGTGCTACTCGTAGTGTATGCTCTAATGAGCGTTGCATAAATCGCTAAACGGGTCAGAGTGGCAAGCCGGCTGACTCGAAACAGGCCTGAACCACGTGCGGCTTGCGGCGTAAACGCGGGGCGTTTCCTTGTCCAGCACGATCTGGTTGCGTTCGAACGCGCTGACCGGCATACAACGGCATTCGATGGTATTTGTGGGCCAGATCGACATTTCTGTGGCTGGCGTGGACGGCCCCAAGGAGACCTTCCACGATGACACGTCCTTCTATGTATTCGTGGATCAACATGCGCGGCCGAAAGTGATTGTGCGCTCAGCTATTAAACGCCGGCGCAGCTCGCGGCAACCTACAAAGCCAAGCGCTGAGTGTCTCACTCCGTATTACAATACCAGACGTAGCCTCTCAAGAACGAGGCTTTCGTCGTGTTTTTGTCGTGCTATATCGCCGGCCAATCTCCCGTCTCACGAAAGGACGGTTTCCATGACCGAGGCGCCGAAGACCCACAACGCAAAGGTCGCGTTGGCAGCCATCTCGTCGTTCATTGTGAACGCTGGCGTCTTGCCCGGAATGACAGTGGCGGGAAAATTATACGGGAACTTGTCATTCGGTTTCGCATGTTTTTCCATCCTGGCCGTACCCATTGTTACGTTTGTTCTGCTACTGTACTTTGCACGGGTCGGGCAAGCCGCCATAGCTATTGGCATTACAGTCGGACTGATATCGGGTGTGTCTGTCGGATTTGTGTTGAGTGGATTTATGAATGCGTCTTCCAATTTTTCATAAAGACCGGGGCGTGTCAAGCCCTGTGTGGGTGAAGGCCTTGGCAACGGTGCTGGCGGCGTAGGGTGCTAACGTCATCGGTCAGGACCCGCTCCTGGGCCCGCTGCTGAACAACGGCGGTTCGACACAAGCACGCGCGCTGCTGCCCAACAGTCCCGCCATCGACGCCGGGGACCCAACCGGCTGCACTGACGACCTGGGCGCGCCGCTGGCCACTGACCAGCGTGGCGCCGCGCGCACGGGTGGGTTCTGCGACACTCTACAGGTCGGCCAGAGCTGTGGGGTTGAATACTGTTCTGACCGGCCGTGGCCGAAAGTCGATCGACCCAGGCTGGTTGCAACAGTTAAGTGGTCGGGCAGACTGCGCCAGGCGACTGGACCAGCGGCACCTCATAAAGGGACGGAAAAAAGGCGGGGTGGATGGGAGTCGAACCCACCGGTCGCTTCTGAGAAGCGGCCCAGCGCTTTTGAAGGTTGTTTCGGCGCTTGTCCAATGCGTTCGACCGGTCAGATCCCTCAATTTTGTCCGCAAAACTGGCCAGTAGCTTGTCTGACCGTAAGCAACAGTTATGCGTCAGTTGGTCCCCAGCCACTACAGCGGGTTGCCGCTCGAACAGTGCTAGCAAGGTGCACATGACTTCAATTCCCAACATCCGGTAGACGTCTTGGACGCCGACCTCGAGGGTATATTCTCCAATGTCCAGACGGGTTTCAGCACGGAGTTAAGCGTCGAAGCTGTTACCGCCGGGTTAGGAGTCAGAATCGTTGCCCGTCATGTTTCGGCTGGCGGGCACCTACTTTGGCCCAAACCGACGATCTCAGACCGCTAAAAGCCTGACGAGTTATTCGAGTAGCCTAAGGTACATCAGAATCGTATGTCAATAACGCATTTGACCAAAATCAGCTATGAACCCCTGCCTCTGCCCTTGCGGGTGGTTCGGAGACTCGACGCACGAATGCACCCCTTTGGGAGCCCAGCCACCGTGACCCGCTATCAGAAGCGCATCTCCGGCCCCTCTGCTCGACCGCATCGATATTCACGTTGAGGTGCCGAGCATTGCATACGACAAGCTCAGCGATGGGCATCTGGCTGAGCTGCCGCGTGCCGGCCCTGCCGGACCTTGTAACGCCTATGTCGCCGACCGCAGTGAAGGGCCACTCGTCAAAGGCTATATCGCAACCTGCAGCTTGGGGACATGGGCCGCCTTCGAAGTCGATGCTCGTCCTGGTATCGGTACCGGTGTTGATGGCGGCCCGCGCTGGCTGCTACTTAGTTACGGGTGAGTTGAACAAGGTTTGTGCCGTCTGCGTTCAACACGTAGATTCCGGTGTTGCCGGTATCCCGTAGAAGATCAAAGCCCAACTCGCGATGCCGGGTAGCCTCAAATCATGAACTTCCCGACATGCGTGATCGTGTCGTCAGTTGAGGTTGGGTCGAACGCCATGATTGACCTCCAAAAAATCAACTATTCCCAAGGAGAGGCCACAAAAACCAAAGGAGCGCAGCCGCAACAAAGGCCAAAGCACCGATTGCGATGCCCAGCGCGATTCTGCGCGTCTTTTTGTCCTGCAAGAGAAGCACACATGCCAACCCCTCTGGCGCGCACGCAAAAGCGGCCACTTCGAACGGACCTAACAACACGATCCAACCAGCGTCTTCTCCGAGGGCCCGGCCCGGCCAGAAAAACAGTGCATCTACGACTGGAAGATTCACACTGAACGTCACAACCGTTGCTACCAATAACCGGTGTTCAAATAGCCAGGTGGAGAGTGTTTTCGGAGCGGTCGTCGCCGTCGACGCGGCCTGACCAGGAAATTGCGGCTTATCGCTTGGGCTGGATCCCGTCATAGCGCATTGCTCCTTTCGCCTGTC
>DATGFK010000277.1:0-14001 GCA_035309185.1 Aggregatilineales bacterium | reverse complement strand
AGGCGGCTGGCGCCAGCGTAAAGCGTGGCGATCTCGAAGACCTCGACGGTCTACGGCGTGCTGCCCTCGCCGCGGACGGTGTGATCCATCTGGCCTTTACCAACGTGTCCCCCACCACAGACTTTGCCGCAGCGGCCCAGGCCGACCTGCGCGCCGTTCAGACGATGGGGGCAGCGCTCGAAAACTCCGGCAAACCGTTCGTGAACACGGCGGGAACGCTCATGCTCGCGATGCTGGGACTGGGACGCCCTGGCACGGAAGAGGACGTGTCTAACCCTGCCCTGCCACGGGTTGCGTCGGAGAACGAGTCGATTGTGCTGGCTGAACGCGGAGTGCGATCCTCGGTCATCCGTCTCGCGCCGACGGTTCATAGCGACGCCGACAAGCACGGCTTCGTCCCCAGCCTGATCAAAATCGCCCGCGTAAAGGGTGTGTCAGCCTACGTCGGCGACGGTTCCAACCGCTGGCCCGCCGTGCATCAGGTGGATGCGGCCCGCCTGTACCGGTTGGCGCTGGAAGGCGCCCCGGCTGGCTCACGACTGCATGGAGTCGGCGAGGAGGGTGTGCCATTCCGGGAAATCGCCAAAGCCATTGGTCGCCACTTGAATTTGCCTGTCGTCAGCATCGCCGCCGAGCAGGCAGGCGACCACTTCAGCTTCCTTTCCGCTTTCGTGGCGCTCGACAACCCGACATCGAACGCGCTGACCCGGCAGAGGCTGGGATGGCGTCCTGAGGGGCCTGCCCTGATCGTGGACATCGAACAGGGTCATTACTTTCAGACATACGAATTGATGTCGTAGTCGGCTGAGAGCCTCCCGCTGCGGAGTGGCATTGCCCAGGAGCCGCTCCGCAGTAGGTAGCAATCGTTGCGTTTGTACGACCTTGAACGGTTTACCCAATCCATTGCGGGCTTTTGCAATAGAACTTGCGTTCTAATACAGTTCTCTTTATAATGAGTTTTGACATTAAGTTGGCAGACGCAGAAAAGAGATTTCTATGATGATTCGCAAGATCGATGCGGCGGTGTTGTTTGTAAAAGACCGCGCCAGGTGCATGTTATTTTATCGAGACATACTTGGCCTATCGGTAACATTTAGCGACTCTAATTCTGACGCATTCAGGCTGGAAGAGCAGGACTTTGTTCTGCTGGACGTAGCTGCCGCCGCGGAAATGATCGGCGAAGAGGCGCTTTCGCTTCAACAAGAAGCAGGTCATCGGGTGCTTCTGTGCGCTGGCGTTGAGGATGTTGATGCAACATATAAGATGCTCACGGCAAAGGGCGTCGCCTTTATCAAAACCCCAAAAAGTCAGCCTTGGGGCAGGCGCACGGCGTATTTTGCCGATCCCGAAGGCAATATTTGGGAAATTTGGCATTCCCTTCCCCCTGAGCATCAGCAGTAGGTTGAGATTTTCTAAGGCTTACAGCAACCGCCACCCTTGACCATACATTACCTGGACGGGACCGTTAAAGATATGCCTTCCAGTTCGGCGCATAACTTCTGCGTGGTCACGATCCGGGCGAAGCGGCGGCGCAGTACGAAGACGGTGTGCTTTTCGATATCGTCTACACCCAGCACGTCGGCGGGATCGTCCGGGTTGGCGATGGGAAAGGTCAAGGTCGCGTCAATCACAAAATCAACGGCGTAGCCCAGGTCGGCGGCGACGCGCGCAGTCGTCTCGCAGCACTGTTCCATCTGAATTCCGGTAATTGCCAGCCGTCGAATATCTTTGTGGATAAGCTGTGCCTGGAGGTTCGTGCTGGTGAAGCAGTTGCGCGTATCTTTCACGATCAACGGCTCATCCGGGCGCGGCGCGAGGAAATCCATCAGCTTGAAATGAGGGCTGGTTCGCTCGAAAGCCTCGTCGCTGTCCGTGTGCATCACGAAAAAGACCAGCAGATGAGCGGCGCGATACGCCTCGACGAGCGCGCTTATGTTGGCCTCGAAGTGAGGATTGCTGCGCCGTTCCCAGCGGGGGCCAACCTTGAATGAGTCCTGGACATCAATCACGAGCAGCGCTGACTGGGTCAGCGGCACTTCACTGGTTTTGAGCATGGCCTAGTCCCTTGTCATTGATCCGACCAATATTGGCATGGTAGCCCAATTGAACCCGCGAGGCAAATGCGGACGGATCGGGACTATCTGCTCATTTCAATGCGCGGCGCGGCCCTTAGCCTACCACCATCGCCAACACAGTTAACTTTGATCCCAGTTTGGTTTCCCAGGGCAGTGCGCCTAAAGGAATCACATCGAAGCTGGCTCCTTCTCGCTGGAAGCGCTGTCCGGCCAACCAGGGACCAGGAATAATTTTTCGATCCGGATATAAGGCCTTGCCTTCTGGAAAATAGTCATGCAGTAGAATCACGCCTCCTGGATTGAGTGCCCGCATGGCAGCAGGCAGTTCTCGATAAACGGTAGGAGCGGCATGATCGCCGTCCAGAAAGATCAGATCGAACTTTGTTTTGCTTCGTGCCAGATAGGACAAAGAAGGCTCGACGATGAAGCTTACCCACGCCTCGGCTCCCATCATACCGATCATCTCACGTGGAGATGCATGGTGCAGGCTCTTCGCCACGCTGTCTGGGCCATTTTGATCAACGACATCAATGGTTACCATGTGTGCCGCTCCCGCTTTCCTGGCGTTTTCCCTCAGCGCTGCCGCTAGATACACGGTAGACCCGCCGACATTTGTTCCCACTTCCAACACGGAATGCGCGTCTAGAGCGCGGGCCAAAGTATATAACGTACGTCTTTCGCCTTCGTTAACGGCACTCGGCCCAATTGCGCCTCCAAGTGCTTTCACTTCGCGGGAAACGGTGTCCCACTCCTCATTCCAATCAGGCGAAGTGAGAATTTCCCTGATGCGTTCGTGTGTTAGCCCTTTGATTAACGGCGAACTATCGCAAGAAATCTTCTCAATCTTAGCCAACTTAAGTCGCTCATTCTGTTTGAGCAGCCAAAAGTGCCATGTCAAGGGTAATCTGCGGAGTATTTGATATTTGAGCGACATCGTCCTCGTAGTTCCAAAAGCTTGATTGGGGAATCATCTGATCATTTATATCCAGCGTTGGGGGATTGTATTCATCTTTGGGTTCTTTCGCAAAAATCACGGTGCGCAAATGAGGCAATTCATTGAAATGTAGAGGAAGTTTCGAGATCGTTGTTAATACGCTATAAAATTTCATGGTATCTCTAAATCCGGGAAGGATCGTGCAGCATGGAAATCACGTTTGAGGCGAACGGGGAATATACTGACCAGGTCTTCCGGCGCGCGGCTTACGCCCAGGAGCGCGTGAGCCACGTGACCTTCGACAACTGCCAGTTCATCGGCTGCATCTTCCAGGAGGCGCGCCTTGAGAACTGCAAGTTCCGAGATTGCACCTTCCAGGACTGCGATCTGCGCTTGATGCACGTGCCCGGCAGTTCGTTCAGGAACACGCGCTTCGAGCAGTGCAAAGTGATCGGGGTGAACTGGACTGAAGGAAGCTGGGCAAAGAGTGGCCTGCTGGATTCCATCGGCTTTTCAGGCTGCGACGTCAGCCATTCGACGTTCATCGGCCTCAATCTTAAAGCGATGGCGTTGACCCGCTGCGCGGCGAAGAATGCGGATTTTGCCGAAGCGGATCTGACGCGAGCCGATTTCACGGCTACGGACTTCGTCGAGAGCCGTTTCTTGCACACGAACCTGACCGAAGCGAATTTCACGGGCGCGCAGAACTATGCCATAGATGTGAGCCTGAACACGGTCAAGAAGGCTAAATTTTCTCTGCCAGAGGCAATCAATCTGCTGAGGTGCATGGACATAGAACTGGGGGAATAATTCGTAATCCTGGGAAATATTCCGGTCACTGAGCCTGAGGATTAATCCCCAGCCCAGGGCCAGCTACCGATCCGTCCGCAGCCTATCGAGAATTGAGACGAGGCGTGCTTCTGAGATCGGTTTTTCGAGAAAAGCCGTTGCGCCGAGCGAGAGCGCCAGTTCCTTCTGCCGCAGCACACTGCAAATGATAATCGGGATCATGCGAGTTTCGGGCTGGTTGAGCAAAATCTGCAACAGATCCCAGCCATCCTGACCCGGCATCATCAAATCCAGTACGATGGCATACGGCTTCTGAAGCCTTGCCTGTTCAACGGCGTCGGTTGAACTGTGAAGCGTCACCACGTGGTAGGCATTGGCTTCCAGGTAGCGCTGCAAAACTTCTAGAATGTCCGCGTTGTCGTCAACCACCAGCACCGTCCGCCCTGACTCGTAGCGAGGAAAGGTAATCTCAAAGCCGGTGACCCCTAGTCGCGCGCCTAAGCTGACGAGTTGAACACCGCTCAGGGCGGCCAGTTCCTCAAAACCGGATAGCAAGGCCTGTGCATTATCGCTCACAGCATCTGAAGTATGTGCGTCTGGCTGCGCCATTGCTGCCAGTGTCAGGACAATGGCGGATTGTGTGACCTGAATATCCACAGTGATTGCGCTGTTTTCCGTAATATTCACAAGGTGACCCAACACGCCGAGCAGCAACTGGCGGATCAGGCGCCGGTCTCCCCAGGCATCCGGCGTCTCGTCGGGCATCTTATCGTTGATATGGATTCGATGCTGTTGGGCCTGGTGTGCCAGGAGCGCAATCACGCCGTTCAACACTTCCTGTATATTGGTGCGACGCTCGATCTGCGCCAACTGCGCTGCTTCCAGGCGCAGGAGTTCCATTCGGTCAAGCGACTCGTCACCAGTCTGAGCCTGTGGCGCGTCGTCTGACAGGTCTTCGGTAGAGGCAGAAAACCGCTTCATGAGCACTTCAGCCACTGCCTCAAGGGCATTTTCATGCTCCCGGTAGAAATGACGCCGACTGATGGAAAGCTGGTCAGCCACAACCTGCGGTGGCAGGCCATCCACATAGCGCATGACCATCAGCCGATGACGCCGCCATTCACGAGAGAAAGCCGGAGCGTGCGGTCCTGGATCGAGTTCGCCGATAACGCCAAGCAGCAGGTGGTGAAGCTGCCAGGCCTGATCCTTGCGCGGCGCTCTTTTGTCCTCGGCCAGAAGGTCCAGAAGGGAGTGCGTCCGCAAATACACCAGGTCGTAAATGTGTTCGTAGGCATCTGCAAGAGATGCGACGAATTGTTTGTCTACCATAATCAATCAATTCTATATCTTGAACCAGGATCCTGATCCCAGAAGTTAAAATTGCGTCACAAAATGTCTCAGGTATGTCCTGCCGACCATTGAAGCCGACTTACCGAAACTCCTATACTGACAATGATGGCGGAGTAAGGACCGGCATTTTCCTCAGTGTATCACAACACGCTTTGGTCATAAAGGTACATTCAGGATTTGCCGACAACGCTT
Source organism: Aggregatilineales bacterium (assembly GCA_035309185.1). Lineage (GTDB taxonomy): Bacteria > Chloroflexota > Anaerolineae > Aggregatilineales > UBA2796 > DATGFK01. The sequence continues at coordinate 8,661 of DATGFK010000277.1, read as the reverse complement.
AAGGAGGTGATCGCGACCCGTAATATAAAGTCCCACCATCAGGATTCAAGGTTCGACAGGTTCATTACACAACTGGCAAGCCAATTAGGAGAAGTTATGTCAAAAATCTTTCGAATAATGATGACCGCGGCAACCTTTGTACTCATGGCTTCAAGCCTGAGTTCAGTTCAAGCACAGAGCGGCACTCCCGACGCCACACAGTCCTGCAAGTCTGGCGCGACACAGATCAATTTCTGGCACGGACTGACCGGCCCGGACGGCGCCTACCTCGCCAATCTCGTCAAACAATACAACAGCGAGAATAGCGACAACCTGTGCGTCAATATTACGGTCTATAACTGGGATGTGTTCTTTGACAAGTGGCTGAGCGGTGTGGCCGCTGGCAACCCGCCTGATGTCGTCGTTCTGCACATCAACGAAGTTCCGCAGTATGCCACACTCGGCGCCATGGCCCCCTTAGACGATCTCGCTAAGCAGGTGAAACTGGACATCACCGGCTTCCCGCAGACCCAGCAAACCTATTCGCACTACAACGGCAAGCTGTACGGCGCACCCCTGGACGTACACCCAATCGGTATGTACATCAATACAGACATCGCCAAGGCTGCTGGCCTGGACGTGACCAAGCCGCCGACGGACAAGACCTCCTTCCTGGACTGGGCACAGAAGATGACCAAGTCCGATGGTAGCCAGTTCGGCGTCTGCTTCGCGGCGGTCAACGTGCAGTCTTTCCGCGTTTGGTACGGCTGGCTTTGGCAGAACGATGCCAAATTCATCAGCGACGACAATAAGACGATCACTGTCAACAGCGCTGCCGCTGCCGAGACGCTCCAATTCGGCGTTGACCTGATCAACAAGTACAAAGTCGCACCTCAAGGTGAACAAGACCCCGACACCGACTTCAGCAATGGCAAATGCGGGATCACCTTCCAGGGGCCGTGGTACATTCACGGCTTCATTGACGCGAAGGTTCCCTATGTGACCGCGCCTCAGCCCGTGATTTTCAAGCACCCAGGCGTATGGGCGAGTGACCACTTCCTGGCCGTTTCCAAGCAGAGCGATGCAAGCCGCCAACTGGACGCTGCCAAGTTCATCAAGTGGACGATTGACCATGCCAACCTGTGGGGTCTGTCCGGAATGGTTCCCGCCGACAAGGCCGTGCGTGAAGGCAAGGACTACACCAGCACCGACATCTACAAGTATCAGAAAGCCTTCGTAGACGAACTCGACTACACGCACCTCACGCCTGTTATCACGCAGAGCACCGAAATCTTTGCTGAAAACAACCAGACGCCCCTTGTGGTGAACTATCAGGCGGCCTTGCTAGGCGCCAAAGACGTTAACACGGCGCTCAAGGATATGCAGGACGGCATCCAGGCCGTTTTGGACAAGGCACCCGCTGGCACGCCGAATCCATAATCGAAGAGTCTAAAGTTATCCCTGTAGATTAAATCCGGCCACTGGCTGCGGGCCGGACGCATGAAACATAAACAGTCTTGCGTCCGGCCCTTATTTGGAGAAACCAAAAATGCTTTTGCAGAAATTGGCCCGGTTATTGCTGCCAGGAGCGGCCCCGACATTGAGCGTACTTGCCCTGCTGCTCCTTGGCAGTCCAGCGCAATCTCCGGTCGCCGCGCAGCAAGCCACCGAAGAGCCGACGACCCCCTCAGTTTGCGCGGCAAAGGCCACTGCGACAGCGCAGGCAAGCGAAATAGCAGGTACCACAGAGGCTGCCACCCTTTCGGTAACGCAGGCAGCCACTCTTGAATTGACACCTGAAGTGACCAGCGAGGCCACGCAGGAAGCTGAAGCGCCAGTCCACTTTATCAGTCTGATGCCCACAGATATTCACTTTAACCCCTCTTTAGATAAACCTGTGGCCCTGGTGACGGTGTACTCGCTGATCTTTGAAAATGAACTGAGCGTGCCACTGCACATCGAGAAACCGGTCTTTCAGCTCACCATCAACAAGGTGACATGGGGTGCGATGGTTTCCACAGACTTTCAGACAGGCGAGATGCAGGCCCACGCCACGCAGGGTATCGTCCTGCAAAACCTGACTATCGTCACCAGCACGAACGCGCAGCAGAAAGTAATCCTGGACTGCCTGAAGACCTACCAGCCTGTTGATTTAACCCTGACCGGCACCCTGGACGCCTATCCCAATGGCACAAAACAGAGAGTTACTGTTACCCTTGTGACCCGTCAGGTTGTACTGCGCGAACACATGGCAGCTCAATAACGCATTTATCCAGCACAGGAAAATAAACTTGATGAGTGTTCAATCAAAAACCCAAGTTCGCGCTGACATGCTGGTTTCAGATCGGCGCACGCAATTGGAACTTCCGGCGCGGCGCCGAAACTTAATAGCCTATCTGTTCTTGTTGCCGTATCTGATCATTTTTGTCCTGTTTCTGCTGCTGCCTGCTATTGCCGGATTTGGAGTCAGCTTTACGGACTGGCGCATCCTGGGCGATCCGCACTGGGTTGGCTTCGATAATTTTGTCAGCATCTTCAAGGATCAGATGTTCTGGCAGGCCTTCCGCAACACGTTAAGCTTCACTGGCCTGACTGTCCCAGTCCTGGTTGCCAGTGGGCTGGGGCTGGCTGTACTGCTCAATACGAAACTGCATGGTCGTATTATCGCCCGTACAGTGATCTTTATCCCGTATGCGATTATGGTCATTGTGGTTGGCGTCCTATGGCGCTGGATTTACGACCAGAATTTCGGACTGTTGAACTATTACCTGGGCGCGCTGATACCCAGCCTTCGCAATACGCCCTGGCTGACGAGCATCCAGAATGCGCTGCCCGCCGTCGCTGTAACGACGATCTGGTGGCAGGTTGGTACGAATATGATCATTTACCTGGCCGGACTTCAGGAGATTCCGCAAGAACTCTACGAAGCGGCACGGGTAGACGGGGCCAATGGTATACAGAAGTTCTTTAGCATCACGCTGCCCAGCCTGAATCTGATCCATATCTTTGTCATTCCCATGTCGGTGATTTCCTCACTGCGCGTGTTTGGGCAGGTCATCGTCATGACCAATGGCGGCCCTATCGGCTCGACGTATACCATCGTCCAGCACCTTTACAACCGGGGCTGGATCAACCAGTTCATGGGCGAAGCATCGGCTGTGGGCGTGTTTCTGTTCTTGATCACCATCATTTTCACGTTGATTCAGTTGCGCTATTTTCGCGCGCTTTAGGAGTCCTCCATGCAGCGAATGAAGCGACCTGCCGATGTACGCATCACCCGTTATGAACAAATGGGACTGGGTTATGTGATCATGATCGTGGTCACGGTATTGATGGCAGTGCCGGTAGTCTGGATGCTCAGTACCGCCGTACGACCTGAGAGCACGGTGCGGCAATACCCAATCCAATGGATACCGCCAGATTTTACGCTGGAGAACTTCCAGTTGGCGCTGAACAACTATCCGGCCCTGGGCCACTGGTTCTTGAACAGCGCTATGGTGGCTACGGCAACCGCTGCACTGAGCGTGCTGGTGGATACGCTGGCAGCCTATCCCCTGGCGCGGATGCAGTTCTTTGCCAAGAAATTTGTCTTTATCGGCATCCTGGCGACGATGCACATTCCCGTCGAAGCGACTATGGTTCCGCTGTACCTCGGCCTGGCGCGGTCTGGCGTGCTTCAAACCGATTTCGGCGTCTATGCCAGCCTGATTCTGCCCGTCGTCGCCAACGCCTTTGGCCTGTACCTGTTGACCCAGTTTTTCCAGGGCATCCCCATCGAACTGGAAGACGCCGCCCGCATTGACGGCGCGACGGATTTCGGCATCTGGTGGAGGATCATCCTCCCGCTGTCAGGGCCAGCCATCACGACCGTCATCATATTCAGCTTCATGGCGAGCTGGAACAACTTCTTGTGGCCGTTTATTGTCACCAGCAGCGACCTGACTCGCACGCTGCCCGCAGGACTCGTCACGATCTTTGGCGGCATCACGGGCAATCCTAGTTCGGTGCGATACGGTGTGGTCATGGCCGGTTCTACGCTGGCAACGCTGCCCCCGATGCTGGTTTTCATCGCCTTGCAGCGCTTCTTCGTCCAGGGCATTTCGATGACCGGAATCAAGGGATAAACAACAAAACCGGACGCACCCGTGTGTTCGCCTCTACAGATTTGGCGCCACTCGTCGGGGCCGGCCTATAGGTTGGCCCGCTTGATTGTCTTTTCCGACCTCGGACGAAAATGCTACACTGGTCAAAATAAAATATTTTGGTTTGGTAACACTATGATTGGCAACAAAAACGCCCCGCAAGAGACACAGCTCTCTCGCAGCAACCTGACCTTTTTACAGGAAGATGCCCTGTCCCTGATTGCGATCATCACGGGCGCGGTTGGCTACGTTTGGCTGTGGCTGGACATTTGGCCCATCACCGGCGCTCATGTGGCGGTCCCATCCTGGATCGGCGGAGCGGTGCTGACCGTCGGGACACTGGGCAGCCATCGTCTGCGGACGAGCCACCTGCACTTCGCGACCTACCTGCTGATCAGCAGCCTGATTATCGGCAGCGTCTGCGCCGAATTGACCTTTCTTCTGCCTGCCATGATATACCTCTGTACACTGCCCATCATCTTCGCCAGCGTATTGTTGAGCAAGCGCGGTGTGTTCCTCGTGGGCCTACTGGTCGGCGCGACCATGTTGACGATACAGGCTTCGCGCTATTCCCTGGATATGGAGCATGTTGAAGCACTGGTGCCTATTGCCGTACTGCTGTGCCTGATCATCGCTTCGTGGCTGTCAGCGCATAACCTGTACACCACGCTGGCCTGGTTCAGCGACGCCTATTCCAGCGCGTCACGAAATGAGCAGATCGCGCGCGACCACGAAGCCGAGTTGCGGCGAGCGCTCAAAGCGCTGGACGACATGACTTATCGCCTGGAACGGGCCAATCACACGCTGATACTCGAACGCAATGAGGCCCAGGAAGCCCGGCGGCTCAAGCAACAGTTTACGCAGACCATCAGTCACGAGCTGCGGACGCCGCTCAACATTATTATCGCGTTTACTGAACTCATGGCGCAGTCGCCCGACTATTACGGTGTGCCGCTGTCGCCTGCCTATGTCCGTGACCTCAGCATTATTCACCGCAACGCCAGCCATCTGCAAACGCTGGTCAACGACGTACTTGACCTTGCGCGCATCGAAGCGGCGCAAATGGTGGTCATCCCCGAAGAAACCGATCCCGTATCGCTCGTGCAGGAAGCTATCCAGACGGTACGCAGCCTCATCGAAATGCGTGGCCTGACGCTGGAACTGGCGATTCAAGAAGGCTTGCCCCACATTTGGATTGATAATACGCGCATCCGGCAGGTCTTGTTTAATCTATTGAACAATGCGGTGCGTTTTACGCCAGAAGGAAGGATCACCGTTTCCGCACAACAGCAGGGGGATAAGGTTGTCTTTTCTGTGCTGGACACGGGCATCGGCATCTCTGCCGAAGACATCAAGTACCTGTTCGTCGAATTTCACCAGCTCAGTTCAGGCACGCGGCGTCTGCACGATGGCGCGGGGCTGGGTCTTGCCATCAGCCGCCGCTTTGTAGAGCTGCACGGCGGCGACATCTGGGTTGAAAGCAAACCCGGCCAGGGCAGCGCATTTCGTTTTAGTCTGCCCATCAAGCGCCGGTCTGGCAGTGGCTCGCCAGAACAGTCCGCCCTGGAAATGGTTTCGTCGAGCAATATGCAAGGCAATGTAGAACCGGTTGTACTGGCGGTCACCGGGAGTCTACAGGCAACGGCACTCCTGACGAGGCATTTGCAAGGCTACCATGCAGTTGTCGTGCCCACGCTCGAACAGGTCAAGAGCGCCGCAGAGCGGGTGCTTCCGGATTGTATTGTGTTGGATTCCGCCTATGAACATTTGGATATTGAATCGGTCAAGGGCATTGCGCAAGCCTTGATGTTGCAGGACATTCCAATCCTGGTCTGTCCGCTGCCGGGCGAAGACCTCATGCGCCAGACCTTACAGGTTGAAGGATACCTCGTTAAGCCGGTTTCAGCGCACCATGTTCAGGATATTCTTCGCCAGATGAAGCAGGGCGTCGAACGTATCCTGATCATCGAAGACGACCGGGATTTCGTGCAGATGTTAAGCAGGCTGTTGAGCAGCCCGCGCAATCCCCACCAGGTTTACGGCGCTTACAGTGCGCAAGAGGGTCTGGCCCTGCTCCAGCACCATCGGCCCGACCTGATCCTCCTTGACCTGCAACTTCCCGATATGAGCGGTCTGGACCTTCTCCCAAAAATCCGCCAACTGCCTTCTTACAAAAACACACCCATTGTCGTGATCTCCGGGGAGGACCAGGTTGACTTTAAGGATCGCCCTGTCCGGCCCATCCTGTTCACGCGCCCCTCTGGAGTGACGTCCGCCGACATTATCCATTCTATCCAGAGCGCACTAGCCAATCATTCACGGCCAGCCAGGAATCCACTTGAAGGCGTCGCCATCGCGCTGAATGCGCCCTAGCCCCGGAAAAGTTAAGTGGTAGAACAGCGTCAGCAACTTCTGATCAGCGGCGCGTGCCAGCGCGGCGCGCCGGGTTGGAACAGACAGGCTTCTGTCCACATCAAACCTGGGCGACCAGTCCGGATGCCCGAATTGCATCGGGCTGTGCAGCACATCGGCCATCGCCATGAATTTCTCATTGCCGGATTCGATCCTTACACCGATGTGGCCGGGTGTATGGCCGGTCAGCGGCACAGCCCTGAAGCCCGGCAGGATTTGCTCGTCCAGGTCAATCAGACGCAGTCCTTGAGCGCGCATCATGTCCAGGATCGGGCGTTGATCGGCAGCGCCAGACTCCATACGGCGCTGCCAGAAAGCCAACTCTTCTTTTGAAATCACGTAACGGGCCTTCGGGAACATAGCTTTTCCGTCATCCGAGAGCAGACCCAGCACGTGATCGCCGTCGGAATGCGTAATCACGACCATTGTCACGGCATCAGGAGCCAGGCCCGCCAGCGCCAGGCTCTGCGTTAGCAGGCCGCCGCTGGGGTTGCCCCCCTCGCCCGAATCCACCAGAATGACATCCGCGCCGATCTTTGCCATCAAGATGTTAAACGAGCTATCCGCCGCATCCAGCGAGAGTTTGATCTCGTCGTAGGCCCGGCGCATGTCGGCTTCGGCAATGTCCGGGAAGCGCCCGACCATGCGCTCCGGACTGACCGGCGAGGCCCCGTCCAGGAGCACCGCACAAGCGATATTGCCCACCTTGAACGGATAGTATCGCGCGCCCATCAAGATTCTGGACTGGAGACTTCTTCCGCGAAAACCGTGTCCATGTCCAGTCTCTTGCCACGTTCCAGTGCTGTGGCCCAGCCCTCCGGGCCAAGTTGGGTTTCCAGCCCTCCCTTGAGCTGAAAGAGCGGAAAGAAATGGGAAAACAGTCCCGGCGGACTGAGCGGATGGTTCATGACCAGCAAGGCAAGTTCGGCGGCACGTTCCTTGTTCCCAACTTTCTCCGCCCGCAAAGCCGCGACGGCCACGGTGAACAATTTGTGCATGGGGCTGCCATATCCCTGTGCGATCTCGCCAAGTCTGCGGAAGCGCTTTTGATAATCGGCCATGTTGTTTTCGAGCCAATCAAGCTGGGCCAACCCACACAGCAGATAGAAATGGATGGCCGGGATGTTCTCCAGGATGACCTCGGCTTGCTCAACTTTGCGGCGCGACTCAACAAATTCCCCCTCACGAATGGCCGCATAGCCTAGCAGCGAATTCGCCAGGGCAATACTGATCGGATCATGAACTTCCTCCGCCATCGTCAAAGCCTGCCGCGCGACCTCTTTAGCCCGTTCCAGGTCAGAGGAAAAAGTAATGAGAGTCCCGGCCAGGTTGCCGAGTCCGAAGGCAATCCCGGATCGATCCCGGATCTCGCGGGCAATGGCGAGACCTTCTTCGATGTCGGGAAGAATTTCATCGTAACGGGCCGCCATGTTCGATTCGCCGCTGGTGTTGTACAACACCCGGATCAGCCAGTGCCGATTGCCCGCTTTCCGGGCCACGTCAGCGCTGTGCCGGTACAGTTCGACGGCCTTTTCGTGTTGGCCCAGCAGAGAATAACATTCGGCCAGACCAAACAGGTTGGAGGCGATCAGCAGCGAGTCGTTCAGGTTGCTGGCAAGGGCCTGGCTCTGCTCGTACAGTCCAATGGCTGCCTTGAAATCCGATGCCCAGTAGTGGATGCGGCCCAGGGCGGCGAAGCTGCGCGCGAGTTCAAGCTTATCGCCAGCCTTCTGCGCTATCTGAAGACCGAGTTCCGCATTGGCCGTGGCCTGTGCGCCCGCTTGCATATATTCGGAAAAATCCACGGGCCGGATCAGCCGCGCCCACAACAAACTACCCTGGGCGCCAGCAGCGGGAGCGAAGCGATCAGCCGCCTCGCGGATCAGCTCCTGGCGTGCCAGCGATTGGCTGCGCATGGTGGCAAAGACATTCAGGCTTTCCAACATCTTCCCGAGATTGGCCTCGGCGCTGCGTTGCACAGCCCAATTCCAGGCCGTGCGGACGTTCTCGAAATCCGCCTCGATCTCGTCCAGGGCGCCGATCTGGCGGCGGCCCTTGAGGTCGGCCTCGCGCTCGGCCATGAAGTCCGCGAAGCACACGCTGTGGGCATCGCGCGCGGTTTCCAGCG
>DATGFK010000276.1:0-3014 GCA_035309185.1 Aggregatilineales bacterium | reverse complement strand
ACGTCGCTGCTATACATCAACTCGTGTCGGATGTCGGGCCGACTCCGATATTCGTCAAGCAGGCTGCGGACGATGGAATCGGGGTTAAGGCGTACCGGGCTAAACGCGGCCCGCCGGGCCTGCAAGCGCGCGAACAGAAGCACATCCTCCATGATGTTGTTCAAATAGCCGACCTGCTCACGAATTTTATCGAACTGATCTTCGATCTCCGTCTCCAGCATTTTCTGCCGGTAGGCGGCCAATGTTTCAGTGAGGGCCAGGATCGTCGCCAGTGGCGTCCGGAATTCGTGTGATGCCATCGAGACGAAGCGGGACTTGAGTTCACTGAGTTCTTTTTCCTTCTCAAGTGATTGCCGGAGAGCGGCCTCGGCCCTTTTGCGCGGCGTGATGTCGCGGATCGCGCAAACCAGGCCGTCCGGATTGACGTATCCAATGCTCAGTTCAGCCTCAAATTCTGTTCCATCGTGGCGCAGTGCGCGGACCTCAAGGTTCACGCCCTGCTCTTCGTCCACGCTCGTATTGATAATCTCCGCTATCGAAGCGCGATTTTCGAGGGCCAGTAACGCCGTCAACGGCTGGTGGACATATGCGTCCGCTTCGCAATAAAACAGCCGGTTGAAGGCGGCATTGGTCTGCTGAATGCCAAAATCCGGGTGTAAGAGCAGGATTCCATCGGCACTGTTGTTCAAGATCGCTTCGACGGGCTCTTTGGCAGCTTGCAAAGCGGCGTTGGCCTCGAACAGTGCGGCGGTGCGATCCCGTACGCGCTGGTCAAGTTCGTCGTAGGCTTTATGGAGGGCTTCTTCAGTATCTTTGCGCTCGGTGATGTCGCGGATAATGCCCAGGATGTTGCCGTCGGGCATCAGGTTTGCGATGACTTCACTGGCAAAGAGCGAGCCGTCTTTGCGCTTGACCTGCCACTCCCGCTGGTAAGACTGACCCGCCACGACGGTCGCAAGGTCCGACGCAGCACGTGCGACCTCCGCTTCCTGCACCACCTGGAAGATGTTCATGTCGGGGAGATCTTCCTTGACATAACCGAACATTTGCAGACCGCGTGTGTTGGCATCAATAACAAAGCCATTTGCGTTTACAAGAACTATGCCGTCAGGAGCCTGTTCAAATAGGGTACGATAGCGCGATTCGCTCTCCCGTAGGGCTTTTTCAGCCTCTTTGCGCTCGGTAATGTCCAGAATTTGCCCCCATGTGGTGATTTGTTCGCCTGACGACGGCCCCACCGTAATGTGGAGTTCAAACTGTCGTTTTTGACCGTCCTTGCGAACGGCATTGAACTCAAACTGAAACGGCACCTGTTCACCACGTCGTCTGCGTGCATAGTAATCTAGCAGACGATCCCGGTCTTCCTGAGCGATAAATTTGCTAAAAGGACTCGCTGTCACTTCGTCTACCGAGTAACCGATCATGTCCGCCAGGCGCTGATTGGCATAGGTAAGATTTGGCCCGTTGCCAGTCGTGTAAACACCCGCAGGCGAGTTCTCGACCAGAAGGCGGAAACGTTCCTCACTCTCGCGCAACGCGGCATTGGCCCGGTTGCGCTCCGTGATGTCGCGCAGGATGACGACAAAACGCCGGCCTTCGGGCGCCAGCAGTTCTTGGACGGAAAGTTCAAGATCCTTGCGCTGACCGTCCTTGCACAGGCCAACAAGCTCCAGGTTGGTAGGTACCACTTCGCCGCGCACCCTCCGGGTGAATTCGTCTTTCAGTCGTCCTACTTCCTCTGGCACAACGAATCCCCAGGCTTCCAGAGGAGCCAGAAATTCCTCCTGGGAATACCCGAAAATTCCGCACATCGCTTCGTTGACAAAGAGAAGCCTGGCCTTATCGCTGGCGATTGCGATGCCGTTGCCCATCACGCCAACGGCGCGCACCAGCGTCTCATACCTGTCATGTTCTTCCCTAAGCTGATCCTCGGCCTGCTTGCGCTCGGTGATGTCCAGGCTGCTCTGAACCACGCCCAAAACCGTACCATCGCTGGAAATCGCCGGGAAATAGCGAAACTCAAAAATCTTCTTGTAGCCCTTAGTCGTGACGAACAGTTGCTGGGAGGTCGCCCTTTCTCCCCGGAGCGCCATGTCAAAGTGTTCCAGAAATGGCGCGCGGTTCGAGTCGGACAGGAAATCGGCGAACAAATCGCCAGCTTCAATGCTGCGGCCAAAGATTGCCACTGCGCCGCGTCGAGACATCTGGTTGACGGTCTTGACGCGCATATCGGCGTCCATCAAGACGTAAGCCGACTCGGTATTGTCGAGAATCGCGCGGAGATTGGCTTCACTCTCGCGCAGTGCAGCCTCCGCCTGTCGGCGCTCAGTAATATCCCGGAACGAAGCGACGCGCACTTGCCGCCCCTGGTAGGTGACGTTTCGTGCGTGAATCTCGCCCACGAACGTTGACCCATCCTTGCGTTTCAAGGTTGCCACATAAACTTCCTCAAAACCGGCCTGGATGTTACGACGTAATGTGTCAATCGAATTGGCCGTTCCCAGGATTTCGAGGGAATCCCGGCCCATCAGTTCGCTCGGCTCATAGCCGAAGATGGCTTTGGTGGCCTGATTGGCCTGGATGACAACTCCGTTTTCGTGCAAAATCAGGGCGTCAAAGGTCGCTTCGGAGATGATCCGATAGCGCTCTTCACTCTCCCGAATTGGCTGATCGTGCTGAAAAAGCGCATTTCTTGAACGTTTACTCACTTCAACGATCTGTCCAAAGGCAGCGCCAAACAGTACCAGGTCGAGAAAGCCCACTCCGATGCCTTGCCGAAGTGCAGTTGCCCAGTTCACGTTTTCAACCGCACCCAAAAGGATGGTAGTCAGTAGAAGGGTCAGCAGCCCTGCAATCAACCCTCCTCGCAGCCCTGAAAACCAGGCGACAATAGCGATCAGTACCATCGCCAGCAGGTTGGTAGTGCTGCCTAGAACCGGGTATAGCAGCCCAAAGGTCAGGATATAGATGGCGCCAACGGCACAGGCCAATCCGAATCCCATCCAGGCCCGCTG
>DATGFK010000275.1:0-3068 GCA_035309185.1 Aggregatilineales bacterium | reverse complement strand
CGGGCGGGATCAGCTTGCGAACTGGCTGCACGGCAAGGCCAGCGATGGCACCGTGGGCTGGGTCTCGCGGCCCTACCTGTCGCTCCGCACCTCGCTCAACATCCAGGCGCTGCCGGTGCTGGCGGGCCAGGCTCCGTCGTCGGCGGGAAGTGGCGGGCAGGGCAACTCTCGGCCCGTGACGGTCAGCGGACGGCTGGCTGGCGGCTTCGAGCTGGGCGGGCAGGTGCAGGGCTTAAACCCGACCACGATTGCTGATATGCAGCACGCCGGGATGCACTGGATCAAGCGACAGTTGTACTACGGCGACGGCGCGGGAAGCGGCTGGATCGGTGAGGCGCACAACCTGGGCTTCAAGATTCTGCTGTCCGTGGTCGGCAATCCGCCCGACGTACTACAAAACGGCTACTTCGACCTGTACGCCAACTTTGTCGGATCGCTGGCTGCGGGTGGCGCGGACGGCCTCGAAATTTGGAATGAAGCAAACATTGATCGCGAGTGGCCCACGGGCCACGTGGATGCGGCGATGTACACGCAGCTCCTTGCCAAATCCTACAATGCCATCAAATCCAAGAATGCAAACACGATGGTGATCAGCGGCGCGCCGTCGCCCACAGGATACTGGGGCGCTGGCGGTAAGAGCGCCAACGGCTGGAACGACGACGTGTTCTACGCGGGCATGGCCGCAGCGGGCGCCGGAAGCTACGCGGACTGCATCGGCATTCACTACAACGAAGGGATCGTCAGCCCATTGCAGACCAGCGGCGGCTGGATCGCCTACCCGACGAACTACTTCGACACGATGCTGCGCCGGGCCATGCAATACTTCCCCGGCAAGCGCGGGTGCTTCACCGAACTGGGCTACCTGACCTCCGAAGGCTATGGCGCACTGCCCGGAGGATTCTCCTGGGCGAAGGATGTAACGGTAAAGGAACAGGCCACCTGGCTGGCGCAGGCAGCGGTACGGGCTTCCGCATCGGGCCGCGTGCGCCTGATGGTGGTCTGGAACGTCAACGCGACCTATTACGGCGCTGACCCGCAGGCTGGCTACGCGATGATTCGAGGCGATGGGAGTTGCCCCGCCTGCGACACGCTACATAACCTTTCGCACTAATCAAACGGGCGGGCGACCATATAGGGTCGCCCCTACCTCAAGGCGGTTTTGTAGGGGAGGCCCTGTGTGGCCTCCCGTTTCATTGGTGATGAATATCGATACGGCGCTTGTCCCAACCTTGATCAATTCGCCGGATTTTCCGATTAAATGGTAAGAATATCAAAATCCAAACGGCCTGCTTTCAACGAATGAGTGAATAAGCAGCCCGGCGGTAGAGCGCAGGAAACAAAAACGGGCCTATTGGCCCGTCTCTGTTGCATTCAGGTGAAGTTCTTGCTTAACCCTGGCGCTGCTTATGCTTGGGGTTGACGCTGCAAATCACGTATAGATTGCCACGCCGCCGCACGAAGCGACATTTATCGCACATTTTGCGCACCGATGCACGTACTTTCATAATGGCCTCCCAATGACTACCTGGGAGAAATTATAGCAGGCGTCGGAAATTTGGCTATAGGGAACTTCCAGGTCGTCAGGCGTCAGGGCGGGCCTTAACCAATTCGTAAGGACTTCGGATAAAATCAGGATGGGGAACAATTGGGGACACAAACTTATGCCTGGTCAAAATGTAAATCTTAGCAAGGTATCCCGACGCAGTTTCTTGATTGCGGTTACGGGATCAGCGTTAGCGGCAGCGGCAGGCTGCCGTCCGCAGTCGGAGGGCGTGGCGCCGACAGCCTACGTGCCGGGCAGCGGGGCAACCGCTGTGCCGTCTGGCGCCGCGACAGCCGCCGCAGCGCTTCCGACTCACGCCGCCACGTCAGGCCAGACTGGCGTGGTGGATTCCAGCTACGGCAACGTGACCTACGACAAAATCATGATCACGAGCGCCGATGACCTGTACGACACGCAGTGGGATTACAACAACACGCCGCAAATTGATTCGTCTACATGGTCGCTGAAGATAGACGGGCTGGTGGATAACCCGACCACGCTCGACTACAAAGCCATTCAGCAATTCCCGACCCTGGAAGACATGCGCTGCCTGGAATGTATCGGCAACCCCGTCGGCGGGAATCTCGTCGGCAACGTGGTCTGGAAGGGCTTCCCAATACAGGAAATCTTGAACCTGGTGAAAGTTCAGTCCAAGGCGACCCACCTCAAATTCGAGGCGGCAGATGGCTATTCGGACAGCGTGGCGCTGGAATGGGTGACCCAGCCGGGCACGATGATGGCTTACATGATGAATGGGCGGCCTCTGACGGTCAAGCACGGCTTTCCCATTCGTATCCTGATGCCCGGCCTGTACGGTCAGAAGATGCCCCGCTGGATCACTCACATGGAGTTCCTCGACCACTATTACCAGGGTTACTGGGAACAAAATGGCTGGTCGGACATCGCATCGGTCAACACCAATTCGATGATCCAGACGCCGCCCAACGGCTATTCTACGCACGCAGGATCGCAGCTTGCGATCCAGGGCGTCGCCTTTGCCGGTCGGCGGGCCATTACGAAGGTCGAAGTGCAGATTGACAACGGCGACTGGATGCCCGCGCAGCTCTTGCATGGCACATCGTCGCTGGCCTGGACGCAGTGGTATCTGACCTGGAATCCGCCCGCACCCGGCAGCTATCAGATCGGCGTGCGCGCGACGGACGACACCGGGTTTACCCAGAGCCAGGAAGCCGGGGGTATATTCTCCGATGCTTCAGATGGTACCAGCGCGATCCATCGCATCTCGGTGAAAGCGGCCTGAAGGATGAGCGATTCGCCAACTGTTAACACCACCAGCCAGCCAGCGCCCCGGCGACGGCGCTGGCCCGTGATCGTCGCCGTCGGCTTTTTCGTCCTGCTGATCCTGGGCAGCGGCAGTTTTGTAGTTGCCAGCACGCTGGAAGATCACGACAGTTTTTGTATTAGCTGCCACACTGTTCCAGAGACGACCTATTACAACCGCGCCTACGTCTCCCTGGACAATCCGAGCCAGGCCGTGCCCGACCTGGCGACAGCCCACTATTTG
>DATGFK010000274.1:0-5361 GCA_035309185.1 Aggregatilineales bacterium | reverse complement strand
AAACCCTCGCGGTAAAGTCTTTATCTTCGGTCAGTTCGTACAGTCGCCAGGCCGTTGTTGCCAAAAGCGGCTGGCTTAATAGTCCCTCACGGCCCGGTAGAACCGGAGCGATACCCGGCGCAAAATCAATCCAGCCATCCCCTTTCTGGCCGGCCAGGGCATTGAGAATCGCGCCACGGGCCAGATCAGGCGCAAGAATCGCTGCGGCTGGCAGCGTAAGAGTGCCGAGCGCTGCGCTTTGACCGCTACCCTGATAGCTATTCCCCTCGCCGCGTGGACTGAATCCTCGCGATGGAATACGCGCCGACACCAGAAACGGATGCGGCAGGTTATTTACGGGACTGACGAAACTGCGCAACAGCACTTGCTGGCTGAAGGCGATGACTTTGTCCCATTCTTTGTTACCCGTCTCAATGACCGGGACAGTCGCATCCAGGCCCTCTATGCGCTGGAGAATTGCTCCCCAGTCGCCGCGATGTAACCAGCGGTAAGCCTGCTGCACACTGTCGTTCAGCGATGCATACCCAGCGTGAACCCATCGCAAGGTAACGCTTGCCCCGCCATCCAAAGTCAACGGCGCCGATAGTTTGGGGCTGACATGGCCGCCAGGCATCGGAGTCTCGACGGCTCTGTCCAGCATTAGCACCGGATTAAGATTCCCGGCCAGCCCCATGTGCAGCGCCTGGCCGCCGTCATCGAGACGCAGCAGATTCATGTCCAGGACACTGCCTTCTCGCACCACCTGGGCGAAAAGCTCAAGGCGCAGGCTCTGGCCTTGGGTATCGGCGTTGCGCAGGATGAAACGTCCGCCCACAACCTGGGATTCCATGACGCACAATTCGGCGGTCATATCCAGCCAGGGCATGGGTTTGGCGGTAATGCGGGCATAGTTTGGCGTGAAGGCGCGTAGCACCGGACGCTCGGCTATCTGTCCGCCTTCATAAATAGGGCCAGCGTCATGCACCCACATGGGAACCAGCCGGGCCAGCGCAACCCGTCCACCATAGCGCGTTTGAAAGCACAGCGAGGGTTCCTGGTCGCTGCCGAAAACAACCTCCCAGACCTGGTCGTCGAAGGGATTGGTTTGTCCCAGGCGAACATCTGCCGCAAATCGCATGGCAAGGGGATCGTCACTGGTCAGGTGCCACTCACGCATGGTGTTTGCTACCAGCTTAGCGCATCTGGCGGCGATTGTTCGGCATCAGGGTCGGGTTTTTGCGAAAGGTCTTCGCCTTCTTTTGGCGCAACGTCGGCCCAGAAAGTGCCCAGCCAGGTCAACAACTGGTCAAGCCCTTCAGGGGTAATGCGGCACGCGCCGTCAAAGCGATCCGGGCCAAAGGCGTAGACCCTGGCGAAATGCTCTCGCACGACAAAGATCAAATAATCGCGCTCCCAACGTTCACGAGTCCACAGGAAGGCGATCCCGTTGGGACGGCGCATCAATTCGAGGAAGCGGCGGCGATGCATATCCGTCGTCGCGCCAAGCGCAAAACGCACCGCAATCATGCTCTGCAACAGGAAACTGACGTTCAACGCCCCGGATGCGCCATGAACCTCGATGGTCATGGCCGCCGAGCTGTCCTGGCTTGCGAACGAGGCAAAGCCATGCCGTGCCTGCTGCCCCGGCTCCGGCGTAAAGCTCAACTCGGACATTAACGGCGACCCAGGATAACGGCGGGCCAATTCCACATCGAGGTCTATTTTCCCGGTGAAAAACTGCTGCAAGAGGAAAGGCGCGCTGCTCTGTATAGAACGCTGGTGGCCGCTCTCGCTGAGTTCAAGCTGCAAGCGCTGCCGATCTTCATTGGTGATCCGCGCCGTAAATTCGCGAGTCAGGCGTACCAATTCCTCAACGGGAATGCCGTCTACGAAGCCCGGCTCATCCGTCTGGCGTGGTACAGGCGCAGACGGCTGCGAGTCATCTGCTGGAGGCAGCGGGTTGGGCGGAGCCGACGAATTGGTCATGGATACTCCACAAAAAGTAACTTTTCCATTCTGCCCGCCTATTATAGACCAAGCGCGTCATTTGCGGAAAAGTATTTGAGCATGAAACGCAAGAAGCGATTGGCACGATTGCTAGTTTAGCCCTTCTGATCTGCGGCAAGCACGTCATCGCGCGCGGGGAGATACACGCCGCGCGATACACTGTCGCCCTTACTATTCAGGATCACAAAAAACGGCGTGATATGGGCATCGTAGCGGTCGCCAAGTTTCTGTCCCAGATCGGAAAATATGCTGACACGCAGCATGTTCGCATTGTTACCCAGCGACGCCTCCAGGCGGTCTACGCCAGGCCTCAGCGCGATGCAGGCCGTTCAGGTGTCCGAGAAAAACTCGATGACCGTCGGCTTGCCATTCCCAATGACTTTGGTTACATCGTCGAGTGTCTGCATCCCGGCTGTGGCTGTCGGCCTTACCGCAATCCATATTGCGAACAACACGACCCCGGCAGCAATCCAACCTGCCACGCGGCTCCACACGGGAAAGTTACTCCGACGCAGCAGCACGTATCCAATCGCCAGCCACAACACGGCTCCGAAGATTGCAAAGGAATACAAGCCAAGTCCCATAGGCTACCCTCTATCGGCTCAATCTCATGTTAACCATCGTTGGTTGATGGCACCTGATGATTCTTCCTGGCTCTGTCGCTTTGCCACTGCGCCACAAACAACATCAGGATTCCAATTACAATGGCGTGATCGGCGAGGTTTGAGACGTTGGAGATCAGCGGCCTGAACTGCAACAGCACGAAATCCACCACGTAGCCCAGTCGAATGCGATCCAGGGCGTTGCCTGCCACGCCGCCCAGCAGCAGGCCATAGGCAAAGCGTTCCAGCCAGTGGCCCTCCGCCATACGCGGATAGAAAATAATGATGCCGCCGATCATGATTAGGGCAATCAGCAAAAAGAGGTCGCCTGCCTGGGGCAGAATGCTAAAGGCTGCGCCCGTGTTCAGGCTTCTGGTCAGCGCGAAATACTGGCCGATGGCAGGGATTGGCGTCAGGCTCTCGCCCAGGCGCAAATTGGCGACCACCCAGGCTTTGCTAAGCTGGTCAAGCGCGAAAACGGCGGCGGCGCTGCCCAGGAGTGCGGCCCACTTCTGCCAGGGGCGCGCAGCCTGCACTGGCAGTGAGGGTAAATCGTTGGATGGGTTCAATTGGGTAAAAATACCTGAATCATTAAACGGCCCAGGATGAGGCGATCCCCGGAGCGCAGTGTAACAGGCTGATTGCCCTTGACCTGGACGCCATTCAGCCAGGTTCCGTTGGTACTGTCCAGGTCAAGTAAGACAATATCCGGGTCGAGACGGCGCAGCATCGCATGTCTTCGCGACACGCCGCTCTCCACGGCGCCATTCGGAGTCAAATCAACGCCGACGGGTTCCAGGTCTGTACTTCCAGACCTGCCCAGGATCAGGTCACGGGTCAGGGGAATGATCGTGGGTTCCTCGCTATCGCCGATGTAGAGGGCAATTTCGGGGCGGTGCAATTCTTTGTCGCTCTGGTTCCGAAAATGGAATTCCGGCGTGGCCTTGTCAGGCGGGAGGAGCGACGTGACCCGCTTACGGGTAACGGGACGATCCTGAGAACGGAGTGGATAGCCGCACTGGATACAGTACATAGCGGTTTCGGAATTGTCGGCATTGTTGCAGGCCGGACAGGTTGTCGGCACGCGGTACTCCTCCATCCCTCACAATGACGCGAATTATATCGCCTCGGCACTTGCCGCGCGACGCCCGGCCCACTTCACCAGGGCGTTTGCCAGCGCTCCTTGCAACAGCACGTAGATCAGGAATGCTACGCCCACCAGTGCGCCGTAATCCAGGTCCGCCCACAGATGCGGAATTTGTGTCAGGAAAAGCAGGCTCAGGCCCATGTCGCCCTCTGCGACTCCGAACAGCGCGCCGAGCCAGGCCAGCACAGGACTATTGGCAATCAGGGCTGAAGGCCACGCCCCAGGCTGAGTCAGACCGAGCGCCGCCGCGCCAATTTGCAGGGCCAGCCCGGTGACGACGATACGCAGCGCCAGCAGTACAATTTGCCCAAGCAGCCCCAGCAGCTTGCCGCGCGAGACGGTTGCAATAACCATGCCGATCCCGGCGTCAAAGGCCAGCGCAGTAAAGGGCGCCAGCAGACAGGCCGTCATGCCCATCGCCGTGATCAAAACACCGGCAATGGAAAGCACTGCTGGCGAAACATCGGGCTGGCCGAACGGCGTGGTTCCGCTCAGCAGCAGGTCGAGGTAATGGCCCTGGAAAGCTGTCAAATCATAGAGTGCGACGACGACAAAAACGACGCGCGCCAGCAGAAGAATCAGCAGCAACAGTCGCAGCCGGTAGAAGATGGCTGCCCAGCGGCTCTTCATGGTCAGGACGGCGCCTTCTGTCGTCACCTTGAGCGTATCCCATGTGCCGCGGGCAACCTCCGCCGCCACGACACCGCTTGTCGAGCCAAGCGCGGCCAATCTCGTTATCAATTGGATTAAAACTAGAGGCCAGAAGAGAACCAGGTAAATTTTGTCCGGCGTATTGCTCGCATCAAAAGGTGTTGCGCCAAAATTAGTCGCAATTTCCCAGCCCACGAAAATGGCAAAGGCCACCAGGATAGCAATCAGGCCAAAGCGCAGTAAACGTCCGCGACGGGTCGTGGCGGGCTGACTTTGCGCCAGAATGTAACGCATGACCGGGTTGGTAGGTCGCGCGAATTCTGGTAACTGGTTATAAAGGCGCTGCCACATTATGATCTAGCTCCGTTCAACCGTTCCATTCATTGGCGTACGTAGAATCTTAGAGCGTGTGGCACGAATGTCAAATTCAACCCGGATCAAGCCCGTGAGTCGTTTGCGATCCATTGCAGAGACGATTCTGCATTTTTCGATTTTGGCAACGTTTTTTTTCGTCCCGTGGTGGCTAAGGCCGGGCTGGCCCTGGCTTCCCACCCCGAATTACGGCGGTTTTTTCGTAAGTGTCCCGGTTCTGCTGGCAGTGGGATCATGGTTCATCCTGGGTGTACCCGGCCTGCACGAGAGCCTGAAAGATGATCGCCGCTGGTGGGTCATCGGGATATTCGCCCTGATGGTCTGGTGTTTCCTCTCGTCACTCTGGTCAATCTACCCCGCGAACGCCGCCGATTCAGCACAACAGTTTGCCGCCGTCGGCTTGTTTTCGATCACTGTGGTGTGTCAAGGGCCATCAGCGCGTGGCGTCTGCCGCGCGCTGGCTTTGGGGATGCTGTTCCAGGCAGCGATTGCGCTGGCACAAGTGCAGTTGCAGCGGCCCATCGGTCTGCCACAACTGGGCGAGTTTACTCTACGGCCCTACAACGTGGGACTGAGCATCCTGGTATCTGGCACCAGCCGCCT
>DATGFK010000273.1:0-2659 GCA_035309185.1 Aggregatilineales bacterium | reverse complement strand
CCGCCCTCATACTGGGTGCATTGGTCTGGTGGTTCAGCGGGGATATCCTGCGCGCTATCACCATCCTGATTGTATTCTGCCCGTGTGTCATGGTGCTGGCAACACCAACAGCGCTGGTCGCCTCGATCGGCAATGCCGCGCTGCGAGGCAGCCTGGTGAAGAAAGGCGCGACGATCGAAGCCATGGCAAAGGTCAACGCCGTGGCCTTTGACAAGACCGGAACCCTCACCTTTGGACAACCAAAACTCACCAATATAGAGCCTACCGGGCAAATGACTGAACTCAAGTTGCTCCGTCTGGCTGCCATTGCAGAGAAGCTGAGTGAGCATTCGTTGGGGCGCGCCGTGCTGCAGGAAGCCATAGCGCGCGAGGTGGACGTTCCTGATCCAGAGGAGTTTACGACGCTGCCGGGACTCGGCATACGGGCATGCATTCAGGAAGGGGACGTGGTCATTGGTAGACCACGGTTACTCTCCGAGCAGGGTATCACAGTTGGTTCTGACATCGCGGAACGCGCGAGTAATCTGGCCGCCGTTGGACGCACCGTGATCCTGGTCGCATACAACAGACAGGTCGAGGGCCTCCTCGTCCTGGAAGATACCCTGCGGCCTGAAGCGAGTTCTGTGATTACAAAACTTAAGAAGCTGGGCATCCGCACAGTGCTGGTGACCGGCGACAACACGTCGACCGCTGAGCGTATTGCCGGAGAGCTGGGCATCAGTGAAGTTCATGCCGAGGTTCTCCCCGCGCAGAAGGTAGAGATCGTCAAGCAACTGCAGGCCCAGGGATGGAACGTTGCCTTTGTCGGTGACGGAGTAAACGATGGGCCTGCGCTCGCGATAGCCAATGTGGGCGTAGCAATGGGATTGGGTGGCACCGACGTGGCGATTGAGACAGCGGAGATCGCGCTTTTGTCCGACGACCTGGCCAGGCTGCCCCACCTGCTGAATCTCTCTCGTCAAGCGATGCGTGCCATCAAACAGAACCTGATCTTTTCATTGAGTGTGCTAGCAATTGCCGTGGGTCTTGCCATTCCAGGCATCCTCTCCCCGGTAACCGGCGCACTCCTGCACGAACTCTCCTCCATTCCGGTAATTGCCAACTCTGCGCGGCTGATCGGGATCAGGGAGCGAGTTGAATGAACAGGCATCACCTGGATTACGCGTGTTCCAGGCGGCGCAGCTCTATTTTACCGTCACGCACGCGCACATCAAAGGTCGGTTGAGCATAGACTGCCGGGCCGTTGACGACGCTGCCATCTTGCATGCGGAAGCAGGAACCGTGCCATGGACATTGAACGACACCATCGTGTACCGTTCCTTCATCCAGTGGACCGCCCAGATGCGAACAGGTGGCGGCTATAGCGTAGATTGACTTGCCACTCTTCAGTAAGACAGCCGGTATTCCTGACACATCGACGCGCGTGAGTTTCCCCTCCTTGAGGTTCTGCGCGTCCATGACCGCTACATAGTCATCAGAGCCTCCCTCCCAGGCAACATGATTCACGCCAACGCCCTTGGCAAAAACCATTTCTCCGCCAAGATAGGCCGCAAAGAGTGAAGCCAGGTAGCCTGCCGTCGAGATGGCGATTCCCGCGCGGCGCTGACCTGTACGCCTCAAGATAAGCGAGATCAGGTACGCGACCGTAATACTGCCGTTGAGCAGTCCGTGCATCAGGCCAACGCGCCGGTCAGTTCCATCCAGGTCGCTCCAATCGGTGACGCCGGTTACAGCCGCTCCGCCCGCCCCTAGCAGGCCGAGCAGTAACGAGAGATCCGCTCCACTCTCAAGCCCTTCATTGGCATTGTTGAGTGAGACAAGGTCCAGCAGCATTGTTCCACTCCAGGCGCCGAGAGGGATGTCGGTGAGCAGCGGGTGTATTGAATGCCCAAGCCAGGTACCGTTCAACATATCTTTTAGCTTGCGATTCGACTGGCCCGGCTGGCCAAAGAAACGCAACAGCCATTGCTGAATGGGGTTTGCTAGCTGATCAA
Source organism: Aggregatilineales bacterium (assembly GCA_035309185.1). Lineage (GTDB taxonomy): Bacteria > Chloroflexota > Anaerolineae > Aggregatilineales > UBA2796 > DATGFK01. The sequence continues at coordinate 665 of DATGFK010000273.1, read as the reverse complement.
GCCACGTTTGATTTTCAACAAGCTCGCCAATGACATGCCTGATAGGAGGATTTTTAGGCGGCGTTTCAGCCCAACTTTTCTGTTCTACCGATTCTACCTTTGAGGTCACGCGTTCTTTTCCTTTCACAACTTAGAGTGAAACAAATGTCTCACTCCTCACTCAACACTAAGCCAACAATAATCACAAGGCGGATTAAAGCCCAGTACCGAAAAGGGGACCTCGGGCTTCTGCTTTTTCAGCAGGTAGCGCAGCACTTCCCCGTTACTGGCATAAAAAATGCGAGCGCAGCGCAGCGCGCTCTGTAGCGAGCGGAAATGTACCCGCATCTCTCGCCGCACTGGCAAAGAAACATACTGGAAACCGCGCTCAATTAACCAGTGACGGTCTTCTTGTCGCGGCCAGATTAGCACGATCTTGCCACCCGCCTTCGTCACACGTTTGAGTTCCGCTAAACCAGACTCGCCTCCCTGCTCTGGTTGAGCAGTAAAGGCGGAGCAGGAAAGCGCCAGATCAACACTGTCATTTTCCAAGGGTATCTGCTCGAAGCGGCCTTGACATGGAATGATACGACCGTTTAGGCGCTGGCTCAGGGCTTTTTGTTGAAGAATACGCAGCAATCCAGGGGATGGTTCCATCGCGTAGACCAGCCTGGCGCCGCGTCGTA
>DATGFK010000272.1:0-2456 GCA_035309185.1 Aggregatilineales bacterium | reverse complement strand
CGCTGTGGCTGTCGGCGTAAATGTGTTGGAGGGCGTTACCGTATCCGTAAATGTCGGAGTCGCCGTTGGCGGTACGGCGGTATCCGCAGCGGTAGGCAGCGGGGTTGCGGTGTCGGACGGTACGGTAGTCGCCGTCGGCAGAGCCGTTGCGGAGGCGGTTTCGGTTTCCGTGGGCAGCGGAGTCAGGCTCGGCAAGGCGGCGAGCGTCTGCGCGACAGCCGCCGTGTTAGTGGCCGCAGCAACGACTGTATTTTGGGCAATAGCTTCGGCTGTGGTCGTCACAGCGGCCACTGCCGTGTTGCTGGCCGCCGCCTGCACGACAACGGCCGTGTTACTGGCCGCAGCAACCTCTGTATTTTGAGCAAGGGCTTCGGCTGTAGTCGTAACAGCGGCCACTGCGGTACTGCTTGCAGCCGCCACAGCCGTAACGGTGGCCCTTGGGCCAGGCGCGACGCTGAAGTTGATCGTCTGCTTGCCGATGGCATCGTGGTTTTGTACTGTTGCCGTGAGCTGATGCGATCCCGGTTCCAGGCTCAGAATGTGGATCGTCGCGCTGTAGGGGGGCTGCTGGTCGGCGCTGAGCGATACGCCATTAATGGCGTAGGCGACACTCACGAGTGGAGTCTGGCTTTGCACAACCGTCACGGTTACGACACGGTCTGCGTTGAGCGTCTCGCCTGCGCTCAGGCCCGAGATCTTGAACACGGGCGGAAGCGAGGCCACCTGGAAGTCGAGTGTGCCACTGCCGACGTGTCCTTTGTTATCCGTGGCAGAAAGTGTCAGGGTGTGTTTGCCAGGCGTAAGCGTCATGGGATCAATGGTAAGGGCTGTCGCAGCGCCATCGCCATGCAGAACGCTTTTGCCGTCCACCTGGTAGTCGAAGCTCGTCAGGGCGTTATCAGCCGTGATGTATGGCGTGATCAGGATCGGCTGCGTGATGGGCACGTTTGGATCAAGGCCGCTCAACGTGATAACCGGGATTGGCGCGGGGTAACGGGCGCTGCGTTCAGAAAACGCTGCTGCGTTGCTGTTCAGCACGACCTTGATTTTGTGGGTCGTGCCATCTGCTGGAAGCTTCGTTTGGATGTTCAGCACGTACAACGAGCGCAGCAACTTGCCGATAGTGCCATAGATGGCGTACAGGTCTTCGGCCTTGGGAGAACGGTAGAACTGTCCACCCGTGTTGTCTGCCACGGCTTTGAGATAGGCTTCATCCATGCCATAGCCCAGCCCGATGGTGAAGACGGGTATCCCGGCTTTGTTCGCCAGTTGAAAGGCCTCATCGCGCCCAGTTTTGCTCAGGCCACCGTATTCGGCGCCATCGGTGAGCAGGACAATCGCGCGACGCTGGACGGTGACGCCCTGGGCAGTCTTGACGGCCTGGGCGATGGCATCGTAAAGGGCAGTCTCATCGTGTGCGGTCAGAGCGTTAATCTTCGTTTTGATCAGTGCCTTGTCTTGCGTAGGAGGTTGTAAAACCGTCACTGTCGAATTGAACGTGATTAGGGCCAACTGGTCAATATCGCGCACCTGATCCACAAACTGATTCGCCGCCGCCTTGGCATCGGCCAGCGGAACACCGGCCATGCTGAGACTGGTGTCAATAACCAGCACGGACAGAAGCGGGATATTGGAATCGGTGATGCCTGTGGCGGTCTGGATCGCTATCGGCTTGTCATCTTCGTAAACGGAAAAATCGTTGGCGGTCAGACCCAGCAGGGGCTTCCCGGTGGGATCGAGCGCGCCGACTACGATTTCGATCTGGGGATGGGCGTCAGTATTGATCCGCACAATTTGAACGGGGCTGCTGCCCGGAGTTGGGGTGCTTTGTGCGCTGCCCTGGCTGTAGCTGGCTACCGGCATACTCAGCAGCGTGAGGCTGAGGAAAATTAAGGCGGCGGCTGCAACGGACAACTTCCGAAGTAACAGTGTCATAGCATTCTCCCCATTACCTTGTGAATTGTAGCTCACTTGCGTGCCGTTTGATCAAGATACAATTGGTAGCATCGAAAAAAGAGGCACCCCATCGGGCCATTCGCCGCTAATATTTGCGACGGTCATTGTGACTGTCATTCGGGAAGGTTTCGGTTATGCCAGGACTTCCAAAAGTGTTCATCACCCGCGCGATCATCGGACTGGACGCCTACCGGGATCGGCTCGACCTGGACGTGTGGGAACATCAGATGCCGCCACCGCCGGAAGCGCTGCGCGACCGCACACGCGGCCGTGAAGGTCTGGTCAGTTTGCTGACTGACCGAATTGATGCGGCCTTTATGGACAGCGTTCCGGGCCTAAGAGTGATCAGCAATTACGCGGTTGGCGTCAATAACATTGACCTGGAAGCGGCCAAAGCGCGTGGCATTCCGGTCGGGCATACGCCGGGCGTTCTGACGGACAGTACGGCTGACATGGCTTTTGCCCTGATGCTTGGCGTGGCAAGGAATATCGTGCCAGGG
>DATGFK010000271.1:0-4470 GCA_035309185.1 Aggregatilineales bacterium | reverse complement strand
GGCCCCGGCAGCTAGAGTGCGCTCAAACCAATCGGCGACGGCACTCTCGGCCACCAGCACAGAAGCGTCATAACGGTTCAGGCCCAGCTTGATCAGGCGATCTCGCTTCGCGTCGGGCAGTTCGGGCAAGGTTTTGCGGATCTGCTCGACCCACTCCCGGCTGATTTTGAGCGGCAGCAAGTCCGGTTCCGGAAAATAGCGATAGTCATGCGCGCTTTCTTTTTCGCGCTGGACAACGGTGGCCTGGCGGGCGTCGTCCCAGCCGAGCGTGGCCTGGTTCACGGTGCCACCCTGGTCGTAGACTTTGCCCTGGCGCTCAATTTCGTAGGCGCTGGCCCGCTGCATACTGCGGATGCTGTTCAGGTTCTTCACTTCAGTGCGCGTGCGGAACTCAGCGCTGCCCGCAGGCCGGACGCTGATGTTGGCCTCGAAGCGCAGCACGCCCTTGGACATATCGCCGCTGTTGACGCCAAGGTATTGCAAGATGCTTCGGAGCTTGCGGGCGTAGGCTTCGGCCTCTTCCGGCGTGCGGATGTCTGGCTCTGACACAATCTCCAGTAGCGGAACACCGCCGCGATTGAAGTCCACCAGGCTGCTGTTGCCGACGTGCGTCAGCTTCCCGGTATCCTCTTCGAGATGCGCACGCCGCACGCCGATCCGTTTCGTCGAACCGTCTGGCAGGTCTATTTCCAGCCATCCGTTAACCGCTAATGGCAATTCGTACTGGCTGATCTGGTAGCCTTTGGGGAGGTCAGGATAGAAGTAGCTCTTGCGGGCGAACTGGTTGGCGGGCGCAATCTCGCAGTTGAGCGCCAGACCGACCTTGATCGCAAATTCGACGGCCTGTTTGTTGATGACGGGCAGCACGCCGGGCATTCCCAGGCACACCGGGCAAACGACGGTGTTAGCGTCGGCAGTGGTACTGTCCACCACTTCGCAGCCGCAGAACATTTTGCTGTGGGTTTCCAGTTCGGCGTGGACTTCCAGCCCGATAACGGGTTCGTAGGTGGTGCGCATTACTATTCCTCTCCAGGCAGCCCTAAATTGTATACGCGCTTTTTGGCGTCCATGGATTGGTTGAGCAGCGTACCGGTACCGGAAATTGCGGCGACCCTGCGCGGACGCCAGGTGGCGTGGATGTCGCGCACGAAGTTGGTCAACAGCTCAATCGCCATACGGTTGAAATCTGTCGAATCAATGTCATCGGCGATGCGCGGCCAGCCGAAGCCCCAGGCAAACCAGGAACCATCGGCAAAGATCAGAAAGTCGTAGAACGATTCGGTATTGGGATCGTCGCCCAGGAACAGGGCGATACGCCCACACAGTTCCTTGAATTTGCTGGAATTGATGCGGGCTTCATCGCGAGGATTGGGCCATGCCGAGCCTATCAGCGGCACGATGACAACGCTCCAATCTTCGATCAAGATGCGCATCACCTGCCGCCAGCCGCCAGCCGGGTGCGCGACGCGCTGCGGCTTGCCAAAACTCGCGATTCCTTCCGATGTGGCGTAGGCAATCACCCGTTCAAAGGCTTCATACAGGTGGCCCGTGAACTTTTCCATCAGTTGTTCGATCTGCTGGCGCTGCTCGCTGCGGTTGGTGAGTTCGGCCCGCAGCGCATCGAAGGCCTGCTGGCTCTCGTGTTCGTCCTGCCCCATCCGCATGTTCAGTATTCCACTCATAAGCCTTCTCTTCTCGCCTCAATAAATTCAGAGTCAAAGCAATCGCTTGAAGGTGTTTAGCCATGTCGCTGCATGAAATGATGCAGTCGTTCCAGGGCCTCTTCGATCTTTTCGTAAGCAGTGGCATAGCTGGCCCGCACAAAGCCGACTCCGCTGGGGCCAAAAGCGCTGCCGGGCACGACGGCAACCCGCTCCTCCTGGAGCAGCGATTCGGCGAAAGTGGTATCGTCCATGCCTGTGGCAGAGATGTTCGGAAAGGCGTAAAAAGCCCCGCGCGGCTCGAAGGTGGACAGGCCAAGCTCATTGAAGCCCGACACGATCAGTTTGCGGCGGCGATCATATTCCGCGCGCATCGCCTCCACGTCGTCTTCCGCATCTCTGATCCCCTGGAGCGCGGCAACCTGAGCCGTCGTCGGCGCGGACATGATCGTATATTGATGCACCTTGCGCATGGCGCTGAGCAACTCCGGCGGCGCAACCACATAGCCGATCCGCCAGCCGGTCATGGCATGGCTTTTGCTGAAGCCACCCAGGACAATCGTGCGTTCGCGCATGGAAGGCAGTAAAGCAAAATGCGTATGCGCAATGCCATACACCAGCCGCTCGTAGATTTCATCCGAGATGACCAGCAGATCGTGGCGTAAGGCAAGCTGCGCCAGCGCTTCCAGGTTTTCGCGGGTCATAACTGCCCCGGTGGGATTGTTCGGATAGCCGATCAGCAAAGCCTTGGTGCGTGGCGTGATGGCTGCTTCAATCGTCGCGGCCCGCACCTGGAAACTGTCCTTCGCGTAAGTGGCTACAGGAACCGCCTTGCCGCCTGCCAGCACTACTTCAGGCATATAGCTCACGAAACATGGCTCCGGCACGATAACCTCATCGCCAGGGTTGATAATGGCCGTCATCGCCAGGTACAGCGCCTCGCTGACGCCGACTGTCACCAGAATTTCGTGCTCCGGGTCGTAGCGAATCCCGTAAAGCTGTGCCAGGTAGTCCGAGATGCCCTCGCGCAGTTCGACGGTGCCGGAATTACTGGTGTAATGGGTTTCGCCCCGCCGCAGCGACTCGACTCCAGCATCCACCACGCGGAGTGGGCTGACAAAATCCGGCTCCCCAATGCCAAGCGAGATCACATCATCCATCGTGGCGGCAATGTCGAAAAAGCGGCGGATACCCGACGGTGGAATGGTTTGAACGCGCTCTGAAATGAACTCACGCATGGCTGTCTGCTTTCTCATGCCTCGCACGCGGGTGATTATACATAGCCCACTGCCGACGAATCGCCCACGTTAACGACTCGGTAATGGCCTTCGAGTTTGGAGTTACTGCCGATCAAACTGTGCTCTATGAGCGTATCTTTGCAGGTGGCGCCGGTGTCCACAATCGTGTCGCGCAGGATGGAGTTTGTGATCGTGCAGTTGGCCGCGATGGTAACGTGCGGCCCGATGATAGAATGGCTGATCGTCGCGCTGGGGTGAATGTTCACGGGCGCTATAATGATAACATCCCGCCGATCCTGGAAGATCACGCTGTTGTCGCGTCCGTGTTCCAGCAAGTAACGATTGGTTTCCAGCACCGTGTCAGGTTTGCCGCAGTCCAGCCATTCGGATACCTGGGCGGTCTGAAATTTGGCATGACGTTCAAGCATGATGTTCATGGCATCGGCCAGGAAATATTCGTTGTTGGTCATTGTCTTGCGGTTCATCTGTTCCTGAATTGCCGCAATCAAAGCCTGGGCATTCTTGAAGTAATACAAGCCGACAACGGCCAGGCGATTGTCCATCGTCTTCGGCTTCTCAACGAAACCCGAAATCAAGTTCTCTTTGTTCAGTGTGACGACGCCAAACGAGCGTGGGTCGTCTACCTCTTTGACAAAGATTGTCGCGTCGCAGTCATCCTTGCTAAGCTGCGAAAGGTCAGCCTCAAACAGCGTATCTACGAAGAGCACGAATACCGGCCCCTCGTGTAGATAGTCCTTCGCCAGCCAGATGGCGTGGGCCTGCCCCAGCAGTTCATTTTGTTCGACAAAACGGGCGTTGAGCTTGTACTCGCTCTTTACGTATTCCTCTACCTGTTCACCCAGGTAGCCCACGACGAAGACGTACTCCTCAATGTCCAGTGTTGCGAGTTTATCCAGCAGGTGGCCGAGCACAGGCTTCCCAGCGACGTTGATCAGGGGCTTAGGCTTGGTAAAGGTATGCGGGCGCAGGCGCGTGCCGAAGCCCGCCAGTGGGATAATTACTTTCATAAGTGAGCTGCTCCTAAGCCAGCGTAGGGCTGCGTTTATGCCATTCGGTTGACTGCTCGTAGGCATACGCAGCGCGGAGAATCTTTTCTTCGCCGAAGGCCGGCCCCAGGATTTGCAGACCAATGGGCAGGTCTTCGTTATCGAAGCCACAGGGCAAACTGATGCCGCAGATGCCGCCCAGGTTAGCCGGAAGCGTAAAGATGTCTTCGAGGTACATCTGAAGGGGATCGTTGACCTTAGCACCGATCTTGAAGGCGGTATGCGGCGCGACGGGCGCAGCAATCACATCTACATCGGCAAAAGCCTTGTCGAAATCGCCTTTGATCAGCGTGCGGCCCTTTTGCGCCTTGAGGTAGTAGGCGTCATAGTAGCCTGCCGAGAGCGCATAGGTGCCCAGCATAATGCGCCGCTTGACCTCCGGGCCAAAGCCTTTACCGCGCGTTTGTTTGTAGGTGGGCCACATGCCGCCCGCATCGCTGACGCGCAGGCCATAGCGGACACCGTCGAAACGTGCCAGGTTGGCCGATGCCTCGGCAGGGGCGA
>DATGFK010000270.1:0-8119 GCA_035309185.1 Aggregatilineales bacterium | reverse complement strand
GGCATCACGGCGGTCACTGAACGGGCAGCGCCGGTGCTGGAGATCCTGCGTGTTGCGGCCAAGACCGAACCAGACATCGCCGATCTCCTCAAGCAAATGCTCAATGAGCGCTGGCAAAATATGGCAATGTTGATTCAGCAGGTGGCCGCCAACGGCCCATTACGCGAAGGGATCGATACCTCGCAAGCCACCGACATCGTGTGGACGATGATGAGTCCAGAGGTCTACCTGCTACTGACGGCTGATCGTGGCTGGACGAGAGATCAGTACACTGCATGGCTGGCGGATACCTTGATCCGATTATTGCTTCCCTGAGTTCCAGCAGCATTTAAGGCGATTTTAAGGCGCCATCCGAGCGATTTAATCCATCTCCTGCACTGGCGTACTATACTGACAGAATTCAAATCGAAATCAGACGCCAGGCCAATGCTATTAATGTAATTCCTGGAAGGGCATGGCGCTAACAGGCACAGGGAGATCAGATCATGTCCTATACGGCATACAACCAATCCAGGCGGAGCGCTGGCTTTTTGCTGGCAGTGCGGAAAGTTTTTGCCTCCGCGTTCATCATCGCCAGTTTCGCCGCTTATGCCATCCACGACCGCGCAGCGGCACAATCAAACCAGCCCGACGCGAACAGCCTGCCTTTACCGACTGACAGCGGCGCTAATTTGGCTTCATCTCCCACCACGATTGTTATGGTTCCCACACCCACGGCCACTCAAATTGCCACCAATACAAGCATCCCGCCGTCGGCCACCGCAAAATCAGCAATGCCAACCGCCACATCCATTCCGATCAACGTGAACCAGCCGGTTGTCGCGCCGACCACCATTCCCAGTGCGACGCCCATTGCGCCCTCAGCTACGCCGATCCCGACAATTACACGCATCCCGCCGACGGCTACTCGCAGCGGCCTTTACCGAAACGGTCAGTTTACCGGAAGCGTAGCGAATGCCTTCTATGGCACCGTGCAGGTCAAAGTCATCGTCAACGGGGGCGTGATCGCCGACGTTCAGTTCCTGGACTACCCGCATGATCGCCGCACCTCGCAGGAGATCAACAGCCAGGCTACTCCCTGGCTCAGGCAAGAAGCTATTCAGGCGCAGAGTTCACAGGTGAACATCATCTCCGGCGCAACGCTGACCAGCCGCGCTTTTATCCAGTCCTTGCAATCGGCGCTAAGCCAGGCCAGGGCATAAGCGTGTTTTCAGATGGGGCGCGCCGCGATGGTCGCTCGCAACCCATGTCCGGGGCGTTGAAGCAGCACCACGTTCGGCCTGACATCCTGATCGAGATCAACACGCACTGAACAGTGCTGGACGATCATGGTCAGGATAATCTGCGCCTCCATCATAGCAAGCGCCTGCCCGGTGCAGATGCGCGGCCCTGCGCCGAACGGGAAATACGCATAACGCGGGAATGGGTTGGGAGTGTCTGCGGCGAAGCGTTCTGGCATGAATTTGTCAGGCTGCTCGAAAAAGCGCGGATCGCGGTGTAGCACATGCTGGCTAACCATGACGATATTGCCTACAGGTATTCGGTATCCGCCAATGGTGACTTCCTGAATGGTTTCTCTGACCAGGGCATAAGCAGGCGGATGCAGGCGCAACGCCTCCTTGATAACCATTTCCACATAGGGCAGTTTGCTTAGGTCGGCCAGGCCTGGGGAGCGTTGTCCCAGGACGCGCCGAACTTCCTCGGCAAGTTTACGTTCAACCTCCGGATGCTGCGAGAGCAGCAGCCACGTCCAGGCCAGTGTATTGGCCGTCGTCTCATGCCCGGCACTAAACAGAGTCAGCGCTTCATCGCGGACTTCATTGTCGCTCATCGTGTGCGCTTCATCGGCAGCCAGCAGGAGCATCGAAAGCAGATCGCCGCGATCCTCTTGCGATTGGCGACGTTCGTGGATAAAACCATAAATCAACTGATCAAAGAACTTGATCGCCTGCCCGAACTCCAGGTGACGCGGCGTTGGAACCCACTGCGGCACACGAATCAATGACTGCATCTGGCGCGTTTCGGTGTCCATGCAAACCTTCAGCGCGTGGCTGATTGCCGCTGCTTGCCCCTTGATCTCCGCGCCGAACAGCGCCTGGGCAATGATCGCCATCGTGACTTTGAGCATCTCTTGATAGAGGTCAACTTCACGCGCCGTTTGCCCTAAATCCCATGACTCGAGCAAGGCTGACGTTTCATTGACCATGATATCTGCGTAGGCTTCTATGCGTTTGGCGTGAAAGGCCGGTTGTACCAGCCGCCGCTGCTGCTTCCAGTATGGGCCATCGGCGTTGAATGTGCCATCCCTGATGACCTGGCCGATGACTTCCTTTTGGCGTCGGGGTTTGTAAAAACTGTCGGCGTGTTCGACCAGCACCTCGCGGACGCTGTCGGGGTGATTGAAGAAATACAGTGGAAAGGGGCCAAGTTTGCAATAGGCGGCATCGCCATAGCAAGCCAGGCGCTGTGCGAGAGTGAGGAGCCGCGCTCCCTGGAAGTGGTACAGATTTTCAAGGCCCCAAAAGCGATTGGATGGGCCGGGTGGCAATGCGCCACTGTGTCCGGGTTGACGATCCAGCGAAAGTTCCATGATCTTACCTTCCTCTCCTCCATTCATGCCGGTTTTTCAATCCTGAACACGCAATATTCATCGCCGCAGGCGTGGCAGCTCGTTTCAACGACCTCGTAGGGTCGGCCCATGTTCCACTCGATCCCTTCAGCCAGCAGCCCGCCTGCCCCCTGGCAGACGGGGCTGTCCGCATGACGCCCCCAGCACATTGGACAGGTCACGATCACGTACTCGAAATAGCCTTCGTGTTCCACGAGTTCGGTGCGCTGATCGCTCAGGGTTGTGAAAATCGTACTCATTGCCAGCAGGCCAATTTTTAGCTTCAGAACCGGCGGAAGCACCTGAAGTCCTGCGGCCGCGTGGCCGAAGGCAGCGACCCCGCCAAAGCCCTTCATGCCCGCTTTGAAGCATAACCGCCCGGCTTCCGCCGAAGACCCAACGGGCACGCGGCCCTCCGCTTCGGCCTGTGCCAGTCCCGCAGTGAGCATAGAGAAGTCGCTAAAATCAAACTCACGCGACAGGTTGCTGGGCGGGCGTTTAGCGGCGTAGCGTTCCAGGCCACAGTCGCGTAGAAAACCCGGCATCGCCTGATTGCCAATAATCTTCTCAATGGCATCGAAGTAAATGCGCCCGATCTGGTTGGGATAGTAGAGTTTGCTGGGTGGGATGGGCATCGTCATCGTCATATTCCCTATTGCTGTTCAGCTTCCAAGCGGGCGCGGGCTGTCCGCACCCAGGCCAATCGCGCCTCTGTCTCCATAACCAGGGACTGATTGACCAGTTCCGCATGAACAGAAGTTTGCAGCAAGCTGCGTGTTGCCCTGTCAATAGCGCTGCGGAGCGCGAGGGAAGTTTGTGCAACGCTTTCATATTCTTTCAGCCACGCTAACACCTCGGCGCGGGTGAGGCGAAACTCTGCCGCCAGGAATTTGTGCATAGCGATGTCATATTCTTCGATGACTTCGGAAATGGAGGGGGGCTGGCGCAGCCATTCGTCCAGGATGGCTTCACCCTGCGGCAGCAGCCGGTACACTTTGCGGGGCCGCATTTCGTGGACAACTTCCAGGGTGCTGGCAATCAGTGCTGCCGTTTCCAGGCGCTTGAGAAGCGGATAAATGGAGCCGGTGCTGGCACTGGCACGGTAGATGCCGCTTTCAAGCGCGGTCATGATGGTATAGCCGGAGCGCGGTTCGACTGCCAGGAAGCCCAGGATGACGTATTCAAGGCTGGTCAGTTCGCGCGGTTTTGCGCTTTGATCGGCTTTAACTTCAGAATTTAGAGGGCGCCTTGTGCGGGCCATAGGCATTTATATTGGAACGTATTATTGCGTTTCGCACTATTATAAGATGATTTATGAGAGAGTCAAGGGAACACCGGCGTCATCCGCTCTGGACGAGTAAGACGCCCATCAGCACCATTGCGGCGCCTATGAATAGATAGACGGTGAGGGATTCGCCAAGGAAGACGACGGCGGCGAGGGCTGCGATCACGGGTTCCAGGTAGGTATAAATGGCGGGGCGGCGCGTGCCAAGCGTCTTAACTGCGTGATTCCAGATGAGGTAGCCCACGCCAATCGAGACCAGTCCCGAATAGAGGATTGCCAGCAGCAGCGGCGGCGTAAGGCCCACCAGGCCGTTATTCAGGATGTCCGGGATCGCCATGAGCACCTGGAATGCGCCACCCCACAGTACGCCCCAGAAGGCCAGGGCCGGTGTTGGATTGCGCTGGTAAGGCTTCAACGACATGAGAGTCGTGACGGCAAAAATTACAGAAGCCAGCAGCGCCAGCGCGTCACCGGGCAGCGTATTGCCGCTAAATTCGAGCGATTTGCCGCCCACCACAACCACGCCCACGCCAAGCAATGCCACGACGACTCCCATCAATGCCCGCCGTGTGAGCCGCTCGTGGAGGTGCCAGGCGTTGTACAAGACCACCCAAACGGGCATCACATTGATGATCAGCGCGTTGTTAGCGACGGTGGTCAGGCGCAGAGAACTGAGGAAGACAAATTGATAGAGGGCATTGCCCTGGAAGGCCAGCCAGATCAGCATAGGCCATTCGCGGCGGGGCAGGATCAGTTTGTAGCCGTTGATCTTGAAAATAATGCCCAGGGCCAGCGCACCCACGCTGAAGCGGATACCGTTGATGACCATCGGCGGGAGGACATCCACCGCCGTCTTGAGGATCACAAAGTTGGTACCCCAGATCATCATGAGCAGGAGCACAAAGGCGTCCATCCTGCCGAAGCGGGACGAAGTTGGGGGCTGCGAAACAGCGTTTTCCATCGGGTTTACACCGCAAAGGATCTTGAAATAAATTACACGTCGAACTCGCTGCGCACCAGTTCAAGCTTCCCGATGATACCGGATAGTTCGCTGATGAGGGCGGCAGCGTGGATCACCTCGCGGACTTCCATGAAGGCAACCGATTTGCGGAAACTTTCGGGCATGGTGGAGATCTCGTTGCGGATCCGCTCGATCTGGTCTGAGGCAGCCACGACGATCAGGCGCTGGACAGTCGGGTTATTCTGGGCACGCTGCAAGTTCAAGATCAGGGAGTCAATGGAGCCGTGCCGCTGCACCTCGAACACGTAGGTGACGGCACCCAGGTTGGCGATGCGCGCCTGCCAGATGGCGTCTACCACTGCGCCGCGTGCGACCATTTTCTCTTTTTCCGTCTGGAAGCCGAGCCACTGGCCGATGTTGATCAGTTCTTCGATGACCTCGTCGTGGTCGAAGTCTTCCTCGGCAATGGGCTGATCGTCCGCCGGAGCCGTTGCATCCTCGTCCAGTGTGAGGTCGCGTCCCGTTTCCCACACGGCGTATAGAAAGTAATCCATGCCCAGCATATCCAGCCCGCCGATGCCATGTTCGGCTTCGAGCGCATTCTGAATCGCGAGTACGGTCTCGGTGAAGACTTCGTACTCTTTTCCGCTGATCTGCCGCTTGTGCGGCACGTCGAAAGACAGCACTTCGAGCGCCTGCCGGGCCACATCGTTCCACAGGGCGCAGGTCTGCGGATGGACGAAGGCCATGATCTCGGTGATGGAAGCTGCGCCGAGACCCTTCACGGTCTTGCGGAAAGTGTCGTAGCGCGCAGCCAGATCGCCCTTGCCCCACAACAGCCGCCGAAGCTGTTCCTTGAGCACAGGCAGGCCATTTTCGTAGATCAGCTTGCCGACCAGGTAGGCCTTATCGCCCCATACCTGGCTGGCCCACAGCGAACTGATCACCTGGCCGAAGTCCAGTTCAGTCATTTTGGAGAGCGCTGCTGGCGAGAGCAGTTCGGCAAACAGTTCCCGGCGCGACTGGCGTTCGAGCATGTTAGCGTCGCGCTCGGTATCGTCCAGGTATCGGCGAAAAACCGGCACAAAGCGGGCGATCCGTTCCTTTTGCTCCTGGCTGACTGACACCACAACCGCCTTCAAAACGAAAAGAGCCGAATAAGCAAAGCGGGCGCTTCACCAGCGCCCCTACGAGACCTGTTGTGCAGGGGCCGCTCGGAGAGTCAGAGGGGCAAGTTTGCCCTCACCCTAATCCCTCTCCCAGACAGCGGGAGAGGGACTCCAGAGCGGACAAGGCCCGCCTTGTCCCTACAGACGTTTTTTCAATATCCCTCCCTGAAAATCAGGCTAGAGGTTGATCATGTGGCCCGCCAGCCCTTCGGCCACCTCGCCCAGCGCTTCGCTCAGGGTGGGGTGGGCATGGACGTTGCGCGCGATCTCCTCCGGGGTCAATTCCCACAGGCGCGCCAGGGTCAATTCTGGCAGCAGTTCGGTCACATCGGGGCCGATGAGGTGCCCGCCCAGGATTTCGCCGTATTTCTTGTCGCTGATCAGCTTCACAAATCCGGCGTAATCGCCCCGGCCCAGCGCCTTGCCGTTGGCCTGGAAGGGGAAGCGAGCCACGTTGATGTCATAGCCTTTTTCTTTCGCCTGCTGCTCCGTGTAACCGAAGCTGGCAACCTGCGGCTGGCAGTAGGTACAGCGGGGCATCATGATGTAATCCAGGGGCATCGTCTCAGCCCCGGCAATCGTTTCTGCGGCCACAATACCCTGCGCGCTGGCGACGTGGGCCAGTTGGAGCTTGCCAGTTACGTCGCCAATGGCATACACGCCGGGAACGCTCGTGCGCAGGTGATCGTCCACGTCAATCCAACCGCGATCGGTGAGTTTCACAGCGGTCTTGTCCAGACCGTAACCCTGCGTGCGCGGACTCCAGCCCATCGCCTGCAAGACGATGTCTGCCTTGAGCTGTTCCTGCTTGCCGTCCTTGGTGACGGTCACGGTGACACCGTTTTTGTCGTCTTCGACCTTGTCCACACGGGTCGAAGTGCTGATCTTGATGCCGAGTTTCACGTACTGCTTTTCGAGTTCACGCGAAACCTCTTCATCTTCCAACGGCAGAATACGCGGCAAGAACTCGACAATCGTCACGTCCACGCCGTAGTTGTGCATGACATAGGCAAACTCGACGCCGATGGCCCCGCCACCTGCAATGATCATGCTCCTGGGCAGCTTGTCGTCCATGATCACTTCCAGGTACGTGCGAACCCGCTCGGAGACCTTTGTACCCGGCAGCAGTTTAGCTTCCGCGCCGGTGGCGATAATGACGTTCTTGAAGTTGAGGGTCTCTTTGGCGCCGTCGTTGAGCGTGATGTCCATCGCCTTGGTGCCGGTAAAAGTTCCCCAGCCGTCGAAGCGATCAATCTTGTTCTTCTTCATGAGCGCCCCGACGCCCTTCACCAGGCGATCCGACGCCTGGCGGCTGCGTTTGAAGGCCACACTGTAGTCGAGTTCGACCTCGCCAGTGAAGTTAAAGCCAAATTCCTTGGCGCGGTGCTTGACGATGTGCGCCAGTTCCGCGTTATGCAACAGCGCTTTGGAGGGGATACAACCCACGTTCAGGCAAACACCGCCCCACCACTGCTTTTCGACGATTGCCGTTTTAAGACCAAGCTGGGCGCAGCGGATCGCGCAAACATAGCCTCCTGGCCCTGCGCCGAGGACGACTGCATCGTAATCTTTTGCCATTCTATCTCCTTGAGACAGGCTATAAACTGTGAATCAAACTACCCTGGACAGATTGTACCGTTTGCGTCCAGGGTAGCCAACGAACCTAAATCCCTGACGACCCGATAGTGCTATTCAGGTTCCCAGGCAATCGTTTTCGATCTGATTATTTCCACAGTTTGCCGAAGTTTCCCCATATACAGCCCAGGAGTAATCGGTTTTATCGCTAACGCCTTGAGGAATCCGGATGGTCAAGGTATGTAATCCGTTCTGCCACAAAAGCAGACAATATTGGAAAAGACTACTTTCGGGGTCGTCATAATTTTTCTTGCCGTCTTTACGACTCAATCTGCCGTCGCCCGAAACATAAGCGCCGGTCATGGCTTGGCCGTCAATCAGGATCTGAACATCGGCGCCGATTAGAGAATTCCACTTCAAATCTGATCCCCCAACTGCATCAGGATCAAAGTCAAGGCAGATGGGGTCAAAAGCGGTGTAGCGGTTGTTCGGTTCTGCCTCTAATCCTCTGGCGACAAGGG
>DATGFK010000269.1:0-8959 GCA_035309185.1 Aggregatilineales bacterium | reverse complement strand
GAAAGTTCTCGCCAATGGCATTACTGGTAATAACCGGGCCAGGACAGCCGCTGTCACTGGCACCAAAGCCGAAATTGAAGAACCACTGGGACGTTCCATCACAGGCTGGAGCCTGGTTGACCGCCGTTGGGAAAGCACCCGCATCTGGCAGACCCGTCGGGATTGAAGCCCCGGCTCCTGCCCCGTTGGGCCGTGTAGGGACGTACAGGGTTTCACCCGCAGTTATCGCCGCCGGGTTGCTGATGCAATTGGCCGCAGCGAGTTCATCCACCGTGCTGCCAACCTCTGCCGCAATGCTCGACAGGGTATCACCTGGCGCGATCGTCATCGTAGGCCAATCGCTGTGCGGGGTACAGGTCGCTGATGCCTGGCCTGCTGTCGTCGTCTGAATGGCCGACGACGTTAACGTGGGCAAAGGGGAAACTGTCGGAAAAGGCGTGGCAGCTTGACCCAGAGTGCAGGCCAGGAGTGTGACGGGCAGCACGAGTAGCACCAAATTTCGTAATCGAAAGCTTGAAAAACGCGAATAGGGACGCATCAGCCACCTCCGCTCTCGTTTCCTGGAGGACGAGTTTCGCCCTGAGTCCAATAACTTAGCATAAGAAGTGGAAAAAGGTCAGGGTACCTATTCGCCAGAAAACATCACAAAAGAGGCCAAATAAAAATCCCTCCCCGAAATGCTGGGGAGGGATTTGTGACTGTGAGTGGCGACTTTTGTTTACGCCAGCGAGCTTGGACGCGCTTGCAGCGTCACCTGCAAATCCATCTGTTTGCCGCCGCGCACAATGGTTAATGTAACCGTCTGCCCGACCTTTGTTTTGGTAAATAGATAGCCCATCAGGTCGTCGAACTGTTTCACCGGTTGGTGATCAATGGCGACGATCACGTCACCGCCGGGCGCAACAGTTCCCGACTGGTTATTCACAGCAGCGCTACTTCCCTTCAAACCAGCCTGGGCAGCAGGACTGCCGGATTGTACCTGGTCAACGTAGACACCATGCATACCGGCGGGCAGATTAAGAGTCTGGTCGCTGTCGAGCGAGAGGCTAGTACCTGCGATACCCAGCCACGAGTGCTCAACCTTGCCGCCGCTGATGAATGTTTCCGCGATCTGCTTGACGATATTGGAGGGAATGGCAAAGGATACACCCGATGACTGCCGTACCTGCGAGGCAATCTGCTCGGTAATGCCGATCACCTCGGCCTGGTCGTCCAGCAGCGGGCCGCCCGAATTGCCGGGGTTCACTGCCGCGTCAGTCTGGATGGCGTCGGGGATTTGGAACCCTGCGCCGTTGGCCGTGCTTTGTAGGCCCTGCACAGAACGGTGCGTTCCGCTAACGATACCCTGCGTCATCGTCCCGGAATACTCAAACGGGTTGCCGATAGCTGCCACGCGATCCCCGACCTGCACAGCGTTCGAATCGGCCAGGGTAAGTGGCTGATAGTGGCTGGCGTCACCCTGGACTTGCAGTACCGCGATGTCGCTATCGGGATCGCTGCCAACAACGGTAGCCATCATGGTCGTCTGATCGGTAAATGTTACTTCGATACGATCCGCCCCCTCGACCACGTGAGCATTGGTCACAATATGGCCCTTCGTGTCATACACGAAGCCCGACCCGGCCGCATTGGTGAAAGGCTGCTGTCCCTGCTGGCCCGGCCCACCGAAGGGCGAGGCTTGCCGATTACCACTATCAGTAGTTAAGCGTACGTCAATGCTGACTACCGAAGGGTTGGCCTTTTGATAGATACCACGGAACAAGGTGGTTTCCGCGTCTGCCGCCGCCTGGCTGTACGCCGTCTGCGCCGGGCTTGCAAGGCCGATTCCTACGCCAAGTCCCAGTGCCAGCGTGAGCACGGCGACGAGGCCCGATTGCTTGATCCGAGTTAACATAGAATTGCTGCCTCCGTCTTAGATACACCTGAATCCACACGAAACCGAACCCTACCACTTCATCATTCGAATGAATCACCAACTTGAGTTGTCAAAGAGTTACAGGGAAAACTTCCCGTGACCTTTACAACATAAATAAACTATAGGAGTATCGAGTGACGAGAGTGTTAAAGCAAACTGGCGCTACCTTAAATTTGCGCTAAATCGTAGGCGCAAGCTGAAGATATTGGGTAGAGTGAACAAATCAGGAAGGGGAGCATGAAGATCGGGCTGGTGACCGATGGAACCTGCGATCTGCCGGGGGATATTGCGGCGGCTAATGCTATCTGTATTGTACCCCATCACGTGATCTGGGGTACGCAGGTCTACACAGATGGTGTGAACCTGTCGCGCGAAGCATTTTACGAGCGTTTGGCCCGCGACCCTGTCCTGCCGAGTACCGCACAGCCATCAGCCATTGAATTTGTGGAAGCCTACCGGGATGTGCGGAATCGTTCCGGCGCAGACGCCATCCTATGCCTAACAACTTCGCGCCACATCACCGGCGCGTATGATTCGGCGCTGCTGGCGAGTTCGATGGTGGAGTTTCCGGTGCGCGTGCTGGACTCCAACACGGCCACGGTAACCCTGGGCCTGACAGTGCTGGCCGTCGCGGACGCGCTCAAGCATGAAATTAGCCTGGACGATGCACAGCAAGTGGCCTGGAGAGCGGCGGTCAACAGCCGCTTTTACTTCACGCTCGACACGCTCGATTACTTGCATCGCGGCGGACGGATTGGTCGCGCGCAGCACCTGATCGGCAACGTGCTGAACCTCAAGCCGATCCTTACGATTGAGGATGGCAGCGTCGCGCCGCTGGAACGCACTCGTTCTCGCCACCAGGCCATCGCGCGCTTGAAAGAGATCGCGGCGACATACGCGGATAGGGATATGGCCCGTCCGCTGCGTTTGGCTGTCGTGCATTCCAACGCCGCCGAACTGGAGGAGCTATCCAACGCATTGTGCGATTTGCTCACGCCTGAACAGTTTTTCCAGACATTAGCTTGTTCCCCGGTAGGCGTCTACGCCGGGCCGAACAGCATCGGCTTCGGGTTGGTCTTCGGGACGTGAGGGTGGTGGAACTTCCCCAGGCGGTACAATCCGCATGATGGATTTTCAGACTGCCTATTCGAGGACAAGAATTGAAGGAGTCACAATGCCAACCGATCCGTTTGTGATCGTAGATGCCCATCAGGATATTGCCAGCAGCACGACGGAGTACGGGCGAGATTATACTTTGAGCGCATACCGTATCCGACAGCGGGAAGGCGATAGCCCGGCTATGCAGGAACGTGGGATTGCCACCACGGGCTTACCGGAAGCGCTGCGGGGGCGGATCGCCGTGATCTTTGGAACGCTGTTCGGTGCAGCAGCCTCGTCGCGGACGCGCTTCAAGCCCGTCTACGAGACGCCCAAACAGGCTTACAAGCTGGCTGTGGATCAATTCGATGTCTATGAGCGGCTGGTGGAGACCAGCCAGGAACGTATAATGCTGATCCGCACGAAAGCCAATCTCGAAACCATCCTGGCAACCTGGGCCGAGGGCAAAGGGATCGAAGATCACCGGCTTGGAATCGTGGTCGCCATGGAAGGCGCCGACCCGATCCTGGAACCCAAGGCTTTTGAAGAATGGTATGAACGTGGCGTGCGAGTCGTCGGCCTGGCCTGGCACGCGACTCGCTATAGCGGGGGAACCGCGCAGCCCGGCCCGCTGACTCCGATGGGCCGTGAACTGTTGGAAGTCATGGCCGCCTTCAATGCCATCTTGGATTTGAGCCACATGGCTGAGGAAGCGTATTTAGAAGCGGTAGACCGCTACGAGGGACAGGTTATTGCCAGCCACAGCAATCCGCGCAAATTTAGCAACACGGACCGCCAGCTATCCGATGCTATGATCCGCCGCCTGTCCGAGCGCGACGGGGTGATGGGCATCGTGCCCTACAACTATTTCCTGTATGACGGCTGGACGGCTACCAGTAAAAAATCAGCGTCCTCGCTGGATCGGATGCTGGCCGCGATGGATCACGTGTGCCAGATTACGGGATCAGCGCGACATGTGGGGATCGGCAGCGACCTGGACGGCGGTTTCGGCGCGGAAATGATCCCCGCCGAACTGGATACCGCCGCCGATCTGCTTATGATCGCTCCCCTGTTGATCGCGCGCGGCTATACGCAGGACGATGTGAAGGCGATTATGGGCGGTAACTTTCTACGAATCTTGCGGGCAGCGCTGCCAGGCTAAACAGGCAAATGCTGTACTTTCGATCTCATGAGTGGTAGTCACTACTCATTTTGCCGGTTTGGTCGCCACTGCTGTGGCTGTGGGCGCAGGCAGGGTCGAGCACAGGGCGTGTCCTGAATCGTGGAACTTGCCACCGGCAACCGGAACAAATTCCCAATCGTAACTGCCTGGGTGCAGAGTCAGCTTCAAAACGCCCCATGTTGTGTCGTCACGCGCTTCAGTCGTCTTCCAGATGCGCCCAAAGGGCGTACGGGTTGCGCCGCCGGTACCGACCACGAACTGCCTAATGCCGCGCGTCGGTTCCTTTTGATTGGCGAGATTTTGCGGCGCAAAGCGCTCATAATTGTGTGCGCTGCCACTGACCAGTACGCTGGCTCCGGCATCGTACAGCACTTTGAAGAGCGGCCAACTGCGATAGGTAACTCCAAAGATCCCCGATGAAAAGACGGGATGATGGGCAACGGCCAGGATGCACTGTTTGGGATGTGCGGCCAGATCGGCCTTCAGCCAGGGAATCTCTTTGGTGTACAGATCGTGGATGGCATTGCTGTTGAGCATGACGACGTGCCAGGCGCCCAGTTCAAAGCTGTAGTAGCCCTGGCCCGCTGGCCCTGCCGCTGCGCCAAAATAGGTAAAGTAATCTTTGCCTTGCGCGACGTTGAAGTCGTGATTGCCGGGTACAACACGCATCCGGTTCTTGAAGCGACCCCAGGTCGGTTCAAAGCAATTCTTGTAATTGTCGAGCGTGCCGTAGGGGTACACGTCATCACCTGCTGCAAAGACGGTTCCTGGGATTTTATCGAGCAGGGCCGCCGTTTCGGCAGCGCCAGGCACGCCGCACGCCGCGATGTCCCCTGCGCCGACAAAGACTGGATCGCCGTCAGCCTGTGCGGGCAGGACTGCTGATGTGGAGAGTATGAAGAGACCTGTTGCCAGGGTCAAAGTGAGTAGTCGAAAGCTATTGAATCGCATGAGTCCTCGCTGTTTTGGCTAAGTGGTGGGCAGCGATGAGAAGAAAAGTGAAAAGTGCTGCGCTCCTGAATTCTTTTTGGAGCGATCTGCGGATTGTACCGCATCCTGTATGATCGGAATGTTAAGTTGCACTCGCGCCTGACTGTAAGCTAGAGTCTAGGGGTATCTACAAGTGGAGCCACTCTGACCTGACCGTGATTCACGTTGAACATCTCGCCAAGCGCTTTAAGCGCACCCAGGCTGTGGCCGATGTTAGTTTCGAGGCCCACGATGGCGAAGTCCTTGGCCTCCTGGGGCCGAACGGCGCTGGAAAAACCACCACGCTGCGCATCCTGTCTACCGTCATCGAGCCGGATCGCGGCACAGCCACGGTGGGTGGCTACGATATTCGTAAGCAAAAGGCCCTGGTGCGGGCAAACCTTGGCATTCTGGTCGAAAATGCCGGATTATACCGCCAGCTCACTGCCCGCGAATGCCTGCGCTACGTTGGTCAGTTGCACGGTGTAGACCGCCAGACGCTCGAAGCGCGCATCGAGGCGCTTTCCGCCGAACTCGATATGAAGTCGTTCATTGACCGGCCCACGCAGGGCTTCAGCCGTGGTATGACTCGCAAAGTTGTAATGGGCATGGCGCTAGTTCACGATCCTCATAATGTGGTCTTTGACGAGCCAACCGCTGGGCTGGACGTGATGAGCACCCGCGCTGTACGCGACATGATCCGTCGCCTCAAAGATGAAGGGCGCTGTGTGGTGCTCTCCACACACCTGATGGATGAAGTCGAGCGGCTGTGTGACCGCGTCGCGATCATCCACCGGGGCGTGATCCTGGCTACCGGCACGCCCGCAGATCTCCAGGAGACGCAGCACGCAGGCGATCTCGAAACGGCTTTCGTGCGAATCGTTGGCGAAGAGGCTCTCAAGGACGATGCGCTGCATGAGCAAGCCGTCCCTGGAGATCGCAGATGATTCCCGTCATCCCCTATCGGCGCTGGGTGGTCTTCACGCCATTGAGCCGCGAAGAGGCTGCCCGTCGCCTCTCGGCCTGTGTGCAAAAGCGCGTCGTAGATCGCTCGCGGGCGAGGGAAACCGGCGCATACGAAGGCAGCGTATCGGAAAAGGGCTTCAATATCAATCGCGTGATCCGTTTCGAGCACGCTTTTTTGCCGGTGGTCAGGGGAAAATTCCGCTTGCAGGGCAATAAGCTGCGGATCGAAGTGATGGCGACTCTGCACACGGCCCTGCTGTTGTTCGTGCTGGTCATGGTCATCCTGATCGTCGCCTCCGGGCTATTTGGGCATTTCATGAACATTTTAAGGCTTCTGATCGTGGCTTCACCCTTTTACGTGGGTCTACAGATCGCCTTTGTATACGAACTCTTTAAAGTTCGGCGATTTTTGGCCGGGGTATTCCTTGAGACGGTCTAAGGTATCAAATATGGATTTGACCTGTGAATTGACCTCAATCCTGGTCGTCCTCTCCCGAAGAGCAGGGGATATAGGGGCCGCAACATCATGACGCCGTTTCGCATTTTCCGCGTCGTATTCACCAAAGAGTCCCGCGAAATGCTGCGGGATCGCAAGACGCTGCTATGGCTGTTCGCGCCGCCCTTTATCTTGCCAGCGATTGCGATCCTGGCGGCGGCATTCATCGGCACACAGACGGCCCGCTACATCACACAGGGGTTCCCACTGGAGATTGCCAACGCGCAGGCCGCGCCTGATCTCGTTAAGGCGCTCAAGGCCAGCAAAGCCCTCATCGTGACAGAACTTCCAGCAAGCGGTATCAAGTCATCGCTTACAGACCCGGCGGGCGATCCGCCTGGCGCACCTGTGACGCCTAACAACGAGCTGATCACATTGACGATCCCCGACGACTTTCAGCAGGTGATTGATTCAGGTCAGCAGGCGCATCTCACGCTGACCCAGCGAGATAATACCTTTGTGACGACGCTGGCCCTGGGCGCGGCGCGCAGCGAGATCGCGGCGTACAACGACAGCGTCTTTCAGAAGCGCCTCGCCGCTTCGGGACATGATGCCAACTGGCTGCGCCCGGTTTCTGTGGACGAAACCCAGGCTGCCGCCGTTTCAAGCAGCGTGACGGCAGCGGCCACCGGGAGTTCTGGCCCCGGCCTGGGATCGATCTTCCTGCCGCTGGCGCTCACCTCCTGGCTGATCGGCGGCGGGCTGGGCCTGATCGTGGACACCACCGTGGGAGAAAAGGAACGCCAGACCATCGAGTCGATCCTGGTCACACCTGCCAGCCGACTGGGGATTGTCCTGGGCAAGCTAACTGTCGTATTCTTGACATCGCTAGCAGTAATGGGCCTCTGGATGGTCGAGGGACTGGCGCTCACGCTGCTGGGCGATGCCGCGCCGAAGATTATGGCGGTCAACAGCCCTTCGCTTGGGGATGTGATGAACATTGTGGGTCAAAGCGGTCACAGCGTGCTGGCCTTGATCGCAATCTTGATCTTGCTCCTGGTGCCGTTCATTATGCTGCTCAACTGCGTGGTGATGATCTTTTGCAGCTTCGCGGGCAGCTATCGTGAGAGCAACGTTTTCTTGTTCCTGCTCCAATTGATCCTTCCAGCGCTGGTGCTGCTGTCTGTGTTCAGCGTTGGCCCCGATGCCGGAGTCGGCTGGTACGCTGCGCCGATCCTGGGGACGATCATCGCCATCCGCGATTTGTTCAGCCAGACATTAACGGCGAGCGGGCTGGCTTTCGCCGTCGTGAGCGCAACGATCTACGCGCTGGCCGCGCTCGGTCTGGCGACGTATATCTACTCGCGGGAGTGGGCGCTTACGAGGGGAATCTGAGCACAGCCTCATTCGAACGACGCCGCTGGTGAATATTGATGTCATCGAATCGTGCCTAGCGTCCGTGAACCTTATCCAGTTCGATGACGTATATCATTCCCCACCAGACCTGTGCGGCATCCTCACAATTTCCTCAAAGTCTTGACGCATCCTGAAAGCATCGAAAAGCAAGCGCGTTGAGAGACGCAATGGTACTGAAAGGAAATGGACGAATATGGCTGACAAGGTTATTCACGAAGTAAGGATCGTCGAGACGGACGATGGCTTCCGCATCGAAATCAAGGGCGACAAAGAACGCCTGCGTGAGATGGGCTTCGGCAAGGGCGGCTTCCCGTTCGGTGGCTTTGGCCCCGGTGGGATGGGCCGTGGGCCGTGGGGACACGGACATCACGGACACCACGGGCCACGCGGCTTCGGCTTCCCCTGGGGGCGGCATCACTGGGGACAGGGCGGCCCCTGGTGGGCAGAGGAAGAAGACGCAGACAAGGGCAAGCGCGAAGCAGGCCCGGCAGAGCGGGCGTAGTAATCAGACTCTCCAACCCCTCTCCCCAAAAAGCGGAAGAGAGGGATTGGAGATGAAGGCTCCCGTTTTGCGTGTGCCTCCACCCGGCGCTATCCTCTGCCTGAACCGATATTAATCCCGAAAGGCGGCCACGTACGATGAACGAATTGATCCTGGTTGTGGACGACGAGCCAAAGATCGTGAAATTGGCCCAGGATTATCTTCAACAGGCCGGGTTCAAGGTCATGTCGGCGATGGATGGCACGACGGCCATCGCCACAGCTCGTCACGAGCGGCCCGACCTGATCGTCCTCGACCTCAATCTACCCGGCATGGATGGCATTGACGTGTGCCGCGCGATCCGGCGCGAGTCGGATGTGCCAGTGGTCATGCTCACCGCCCGTGACTCCGAAACGGATCGCCTGATCGGCCTGGAACTGGGCGCCGACGATTACATCACCAAACCATTTTCGCCTCGGGAACTCGTCGCTCGCG
>DATGFK010000268.1:0-4822 GCA_035309185.1 Aggregatilineales bacterium | reverse complement strand
CCATTCAGGCCGTGCAGGCTCCCGATGGTATCCATCTGTCCGTGAATACCGGCTGTCGCCGTCTGATCGAGGTCGGGCCAGGCGATCCGGCGCTGGATGAAAGCGAAGCCGCGCGGCTCCTGGCAAACATGCAGGCGATAGTTACCCTGGGCGACGAAGTCCTACTCATGCCCGACCGGGTGATCTCGTATGAAGAATTACTGGCGTGGCAGGAAGCACTGATCGCCTGCCTGTGCGATTCGGACGAAGATATTTGGGAACGGTTGGGCAACGCGGCCCGCCTGCTGCTTAAGATCGAGGGCGACACTCCGCTGCCGCCAGACCCAAGCTGGCAATCGCTGTACAGCGATCTCGCACGACTCCTGACGGGATTGTTATCGCAACAGCACAGCCTGGAAGGCCTGGCCGCTCGTTCTCACCTTTGGCTGCCCGCGCTGACGCGCCCCGACGCGAGGCTGGGCGGGGAAAATCTGGCGGAAGGCAGCGACGCATTCCTGGCCTGGATCGCGCGGCAGTATCTTGAAGGTCAGCAGGTAGCGCTGCACCGCACCGTCCGCAGCGGATGGGTGGCGCTCCTGGCTGCGATGGTCGCCGCCCTGCTCGGCACGCCAGAGATCGTAGCGCGAGGCGATATACGCCCTGACCACGCCCTCAACAGCGTCGTGTCCGATGCTCTCGATCTGTTCTTCAACCCTATCGGCCAGCTTGCCCTCACGGAACCGAATCAGCAGGCGTTGCTGCTGGCGTTAGCCGAGGTGCCGAAGATCGCGCACTAGCGCGAGATCCCAACGAGAGATGCTAACTCGGAACCCTGTTCCCCCAACATTTTCCAGGTCGCTCTGACGACTTCCTGAATCACTTGGGGCTGAATTCGTTCAAACATTACCGTCAATTGCCCGAAATCACTCACTTTATCGTGTTTGATGTCGAGCCAAAGATGCTGAACATTTTGATTTGCTGGCAAGAATTTACGGGCAAACGCATCAATTCTCAAGCCAACAATTTCCAGGCTGTTCTCTTCGTGAAGAAAACCAATGTGATCGTCTATATAATGCACAATCAGCCCTTCTTGGGGTTGTACAAGCAAGACAAGCGCCGAATCTGCTCTATCGTCATACCGAAACGAGAATGTTGGGTGAATTTTGTTAGCTTTTCGTTCCTGGTTAAGATGGGTTGTTTTCAATTCGCGAGTTTCTATAATTTGTTCTACTCCGGCCATATAATCCTCTCTCCCGATTTACGCTTACTGATGCGATAGGCCGTTATCACTTCCCCTCTATTCATTTCGTCAAACTCCACCACAACGATATAACTGTACTTTTGACTAGAGGGTCTATAATAGTAAATATCACGATTTTCATAGTCTACATCTCGATAAATGAAGCCATATTGAGGTTTCTCAATTGCTCTTCTGATATCATCCGCAGACTCGGCAAGTTCGGGATGGTTGCTAAGAATGTGGAATAGCCAGGTTTCTAGTGTGCAAATGATGATTCTGCCTCGCGGATCGGTTGCCTGAAAACGACTATGCTGAAGACTTATACCCATATTTGCCTACGCGATGATCATAACATCATGTTACACTACGTCGTATAACGGGGCAACACACTTCGAGGCTTATGTTCCTATTCGTCGTAAGAAGGGCAGGGACTGATCGACTCTCTTGCGCGTCGCCTCGCTTTTGAAATATAGTTACCGTGTTACCCGACCCGATCAATCGAATAAGGAGATCCCGCGATGCCAGGAAATCATTCCGGTTCACTGGACGTTAACCGTCGTGGTTTTTTGAAGGCCAGCACGCTGTTGGCCGGGGCAACTGCCCTGGGTTTCAGCGGAATGTTCGGGCTGCGTTCGGCTTCAGCAGCCGCAGGCGACGACCCGATTACCATTCTCAACGTCGCCGCCACCGCCGAAACTTTCGCCTGCACCCATTATTATTCCGCGCTCAAGAGCAACATTGTCTGGACGCAGGCGCAGTTGGACTATATCCGCTCAGCGTTGGAGCAGGAACTGATCCATCTCGAATTCTTGAATACAAACGGCGGCAATACGCTGGCAAAAGAATTCTATTTCCCCACGGGCGTATTCAACAGCCGAACCTCATTTGGCACGGTCAGCGCCATCGCCGAGACGGTTTTCGTCGGGGCGTACCTGGCCGCGACTCGGCGCTTTGCCGAGCTGGGCAATTCGCTGCTGGCGGCGACAGCGGCCCAGGTGGCCGTCATCGAAGGGCAGCACCTCGCGCTGGTTCGCCAGACGGCGCTGGAACTGCCCAACAATCTCCCGCTGGCCGAACCTTCCTTCTACAATGTCTCGGACGCCGTGCCGGTAGTAAAACCCCTTCTGGATGGCAAGGAAGGCGCGCTGGGCAAAATGGACTCCAAAACCGTGGCCTATCCTGGCGCAGATGTCATCCGAAAACTGATCGGCAAGTCGCTGCAATCGCCCGTGAAGGCGTTCGTTGATCCCACGCTGTTCCCGAATGAAGCGGCTATACCCGCCGCGACGATGAGCGCCACGGAAAGTGCGCCCTCTGCCCCAACCGCACAGCCGACTGAACAACCCACTCCGGCGGCGACCGCAGCAGCCACTACCGCTCAATAATCCTCGTAAATCCCAATAGCCAATCCATTCTCACCGCTGCTGACCCTGGAATTTTCTCCACAGGGGATCAAGAATTGCGAAATCGCCCCGGCGGTGAGAATGGATATTATGAACCACGATATTTACGATAAGCGCAAATACCCCATCGTCGAAGTGAAGGAAGGCTACGGCGAATGGGTGCATACCTATGAGCAGGTCGTGCAGGACGAGATGGATCTCCGTCTGCTCGACAGGCTGCGTACGGTCAACTGGTCTGCGGCGCGTTCGGTGCTTGACCTTGCCTGCGGCACGGGGCGGATCGGTGCCTGGCTCAAAGACCGCACCAGTGCGATGATCGACGGGGTAGACATCACCCCCGAAATGCTTGAGGTGGCGCAGGCCAAGGGCATCTACCGCGCTCTCCGCATCGCAGACGTGGCAAGCACCGGACTACCCGCACAAAGTTATGACCTGTGTGTGCAGTCGCTAGCGGATGAACACATGGCGGAACTACAGCCGCTTTACGCTGAAGTCACGCGGGTGATCAAACCTGGCGGAAAGTTCGTGATCGTGGGCTTTCACCCACAATTTTTAATGGCGGGCGTGCCGACTCACTTCAACCGCGCATCCGGGGAACCTATCACTATCCGCAGCTACGTCCACCTCCTGAGCGATCACGTCAAAGCGGCTCATGCCTCAGCCCTGACGCTGCTTGAGATGGACGAAGGGCTTATAGATCAGGCCTGGCTGCTGAAAAAGCCCAAGTGGGAGGCCTACTTCGGCTTGCCCATCAGCTTCGCAATGGTCTGGGAACGCAAGTAGCCGGTTTACGGCGTAACGTCCCGCGCGCAACGAAACCCGAAGGCCGGATCGACGGTCTCCGGCGGACGGGCCAGGCGGTAAGTGGTCATATATTCCGCCTGACCGGTGGGGTCAAGCTGGACAAAGCCACCGCCGCGCAGGACGCGCATCAGCCCGTTGGTTGGCCCGGTCGGGTTGTCCTTTGGACTGCTGGTGTAGTAATCTGGCTGATACCAGTCACTGACCCATTCCCAGGCATTCCCAGCCATGTCCAGTATGCCGTAGGGACTCGCGCCTGCCGGATAGCTGCCCACCGTTTGAGCTGCCCCGCCGCTCCAATTGGCAGGGATAAGGCCATTGAGCCTGGCGGTGTTTCCCCACGGATATAGCCGGTCATCCGTTCCACGTGCAGCGCGTTCCCATTCGGCCTCGGTTGGCAGGCGCTTTTTGACATATTCGCAATAGGAGATCGCGTCGAACCAGGATACGTTGGTCACGGGATAATTGCCAGTGCCCACCGGGAAAGAGACCGCCGCTGGCCCGGCAGGGCGGCTCTTGACGTTGACCTGCGTGAAATACAGCTCGATCCAGATGGCATCGGGGCTGGGCGAACTGGCCCCATACGTCCCCGGCGTGAAAACGAGGACGACGACCTGCTCCTGGGATGGATCGACAAAGCCTTTGTCCGGCTGAGCAGGGTCAAAGCAGCACTGCTCGGTGCCGACCAGAATCTGGTGCTGCGCGGAACGCAGGCCCTGATTGTACATGGTGTGGATTCCCAGGTCGCTGTACAGGAGTTTGTCGTCGAGGTAGACGTCCGCTGTACCCCAGGTCGCCAGGGTTGCCATCACTTCCGGATAAAAGGGCGCTTCCTGGCCCGTGTCGCCGTGAAGCGGCACGTTGACCGCGATCCCGCCCTGGAAAAATGGCTGGTCGTTGCTATAGCTCTTCTGCACGATCCGCCAGTGACCGGTGCGCGTATCGTCCTGTTTCGATGTGAGCGCTCCGTTCACGTCAATGGTCACGGCGCCGGTTTTGGTGTCGGCATTCACGTCGTAGTGAACTCCACCTGCCAAACTCTGGTAAACACTGCCATCGTAAGAGAAGCGCTTGTCTTCCGTGCCCATCGTGAACCCGCTCGATGCGTCGAGCACCCAGTTGGTTGACGCTTGCTTATTCCAGTTGGCAGGCGGCGGATAACTTCTATCAATGACAAAAGCAAGGTACTGGCTGTTGGTGACCTCGGTCTTGTCCATGAAAATGTTGCCCACGGTCACGTCGTGCGGCGGGGATGAGTCTGCCTTGCCCGTGGTCGTGCCCATTTTGAACGTTCCGCCGGGGATGAGCGCCATACCGTCCGGCGCGACGGGCGCTGCATTGCCCGGCGACCCGGGCGAAGCCGGAGCTGCAACCTGGAGCCGCTGTATCTGCGTCACGA
>DATGFK010000267.1:0-8720 GCA_035309185.1 Aggregatilineales bacterium | reverse complement strand
CGCGCGCCCAATCCGGAGCGTGCGTGATGCTCAGCAAGATTTTGATATTGGCCGTGCTCATCTGCTTGATCTCTACGTCCATCGCTGTCCAGTCAATCTTACCCTTGACCTTCTCCGTGTCGCGCCAGACGACCTGCGCCTTCATCCAGTTCAATTTGAGATCGGCGCCTACGCTGTGAACCCAGTTCTTATAGGTATTGGGATCGGGATTGTCTTGCACGGCAATGCCCAGGTCGAAACTCGTATCTTTGATAGGCAAGATCGTTGGAGTTGGCGGGGCTGCGGTTTTCGTTGGGATTTTTGTGGCAGTCGGCCCGGCAGTGGGAGGGTTAGGCGTAGCAGTGACTGGATTGGGTTGGGCGGCTGATTGTGAACTGCCATTGGCAGGTGGCGTGTTGGTGGGTATCGCCGCTGAGTTGTTCGCACCCTGCGGAATCAGGCTTGGGACAAGTTCGAGGCCCGTTGCAGTTGGCAATATGCCTTGATCGCCCTGAACGAGGGTTGGAACGTCTCCGGCGCTCGCCTGTGTTTGCTGATCGGTGGCGCCAGTAGCATCCACTGGTGAATTGCCCAGCGTTGGCGTTGCCACCTGGGCGACAGAGGCCGGTGGAATCCCTTTACTGGCGATACTGGCTGAATTTGCAGCCGCGCCTGTGGCTGCATAGATTGAGATGAAGGTGCAGGCGCCGAAAAACAACGTCAGCCCCGTCCAGGCCAGCGCGAAAGTTCGCAGTTGCCGTACACGGTGAGGTAAAGCAGGCTTGGCTGCTGGTTCGATCATCGTTTCACGAGATTTACTCATTAACAAAAACTCCAATAAAACTGATAGATTATCCGTGTGCCTGCGGCGTATTGGTCGCCGGGACAGGCAGCGTGGGTGTGCGTGTGTTGGTTGGGATGGGTGTGTTGGTCGGTGTGGGTGTTGAGGTAGGCGTGGTCGTTGGCGTCGGCGTGACCGATGCGACGCGCAGTACCGCTGGGCCGAGGGTGCCGCTGGCCCCGACCAGTTCCGCATTGATGACCAGGCTGTCGTTGCTGGCATCCGCCTGGTAGATGAATGGAGTCCCAGGCGCGGCGGTTGCAGCAAGGAGCACCTTGCCATTCGCCATGACCGTCCAGCGGAGTGCCAACGCACTCGGCTGCGCGCCAGGAGGCTGCGTCAGCTTGAACGTGGACAGGGCATTCAGACAGTCCGGGGCGATTCCAGGCGCGGCCAGGTCAAGGGCCACGATCCCTGCAATGTTGAGCGCGCTGATCTTATCCAGGCGAGCGCGCAGCGCAGGCCCCGTGGTCAGCCACATGGTACTGGCAAGTGTTCCGTCAGGCCCGAAATACTTTACAGCAGGCGTGTCAGAAGAATCCAGCGCGACAAACTGCGCGTTGTAACCGGTCAATGCCGCCTGGGCGGGCGCTTGGGGCTGCACAACACCGGGCTTGACTATCACCTGTCCGAGCGGGGCCAGGGCGTCGGAATAGGCTATCGGTATAAAACTGCCCGATGTTTGTTGCACACTCATCAGACTGACGGCGATCTGGATACGCGCGCGGTTGACCTGCCCCACTGCCCAACGCAATCCACTGCTAACCAGGCCATTGTCGGCAAAGGCTTGCGGATCGAGCGGCATGAGCACTTCCAGGCTATCGGCTGATGCGCCGAGCGCCTGCCAATCGTAGCCAGCGCTATCGAAGGAATTGCCCTGCTGACCTGGAAACGGCACGACGACTGAAAGGGTCAGGTTGGCATTATGGAACTTCTGCGCCAGCTCTGAGATGAACGCGCTGAAATTGTCACGGAGATCCGTACCGAGACCCCGATAGTCAATGGCGAGGCCCACGTAGGACTTACTGGTGGCGAATTCGAGCAACCGATCCTCGTGAGCGGCGCGTAGAGCGCTATTCTGCAACAGCGACGTGATGGTTGCGAGATCGAGCGCCGCCGGGTTCGTGAAATTACGGATCACCGGGATGACGGCATAGCCTTTGCCGGGCATGATCTCCGAGGGCAATACGCCTTGTAGCGTTCCGGCAGGGGATGGTTGTAGGCCCGACGGGTAAATGACGTTAGCAAGCCGCGCATCTGGCTGTGAAAGAGTCTGCCCAACATCTACTACCGCACCGACAACCGGCACGAGATGCGCGCTCTTGAACAGCCCAACGTGCTCTGGCACACTTTTCACGTTCGCCACCAGTGTCGCCGCGTCAGGTGATGGCTGCGCCGGAACAAACTCCCAACGCCCGGCCTGGCTATCGAACCGGTAGAGGTCAAGCTGAGTAGCGTTCATGCCCTGGGGCACGGCGATACTGAGGGAAAGCGATGCGGGAACAGGCCCCTGGCTTTGCAGGCCATACACGTTGCTGACCAGTGTCAGTGCTGGTGCAAGTGCAGCGTGCGCAGTCTTGACCCACGCTGCGTCCTGTGCATTTGGCGCGGTCTGGCCCTCGAAAACGCCCGACGCAATAGCGCTAATACGAACGCCAAAGCCGCTGCCTGCTTTGGCCGGGTCAACCGAAAGCGTCAGACCATTCTGTGAAAGGCTGGAAGATTGCGCGCTGAGCGACTTGTAAGGCGTACTGAACAGCCGTTCGCCGACGGAAAACGGCGGCAGGAACATGGCAACCCCGACGAGCGCCAGCACCACCAGGATGATTACGGCAGCCAGTGCGCAGCCCAATCCCCCACCACTCCTGGCAGGCTTTGACCTGGTAGGAGCGGCACTTGCCGCGACATTACCTGGAGCGGCCTGGCGTTGGGGTTGCGCTCCCTGCACTTTGCTTACCGTGCTCGGTGCGCTGGTTGCTTTCAACCCTTGTGAGGGCTTCGCTGAGGGTTGGCTCTTCTTTGGCTGGGCCGATTTTTGCAGTTGCGACTGTGGTTCCTGCTCTGATTGTGGTGATTGGTCGCCATGATTCTGGTCAAAAGACATGCAACGAGGCTTTCTTGTCTTTTACAAAATGATTACAAGTCGGGCCGGTAATTGTATCGCAAGGCTATCCTCACGCAACCCTGCCCTTCCGCTCCTGTCCCTACGCCTGCCTTACGATGGCGCCACCGGCGCAGCACAAGTTTGTGTGGCTGAGCCACCTGGCATTGCTGAAAACTAACGGGAGGCGTTGTGTAGCGTCTGGCGGACTTCCATCAGAATTTTGCCTAGCATATTTTTGCCGCTGCCGTCCTTGCCACAGCCCCAGTAGAAGTCTTTTGGGGCGTTTTCAACAATCTCCTCATCGGCGGTTGAAAGCAAGATGGCCCGGATGTCAGCGTGGCTCTCAAATTTTCGCAACACAGCGCGCCGCATCACATCATCCTTGACCTGTTCCCAGTCCGAATGCAGTGGGCGCTTCCGGTCACGGCCAATCTCGGCAGCTTGCCTGGGCGTTTTGGCTGTGCGCACTGCCTCGGCGTGAACGGTGCCAGCGAATTTCATCGCCTGGAAGTAATGTTCACTGGTCGGCCAGTACAGGCCATCCAGTTCAAAGCCATGCCGCGAGAAATTCGAGAAACAGCCGTGCTCGTCGTGCAGGCTGTAAAAATAAATAGTCATAGACACATCAGCCTGTGTACTGCCGGGAAATATCAGGTTCTTGTGAAGCGAGATGAGTTACTGGTTGTACACCCGTCGGCCATGACGGTTGATAAGCTGCTTGTCGCTTGAACTCAGGCTGCCCGATTCAATTTCGGCCAGCACCTGGCCCATGACGGCGGGACTGGTAGGCTTGACCATGAAGACGTTCCCGCCCGCTCTGATCCCTTCGCGGATCACATCGGCGTCGTCGTCCATCGAGACCATGACCACCACGGTTGAGGGGAAATTCTGTCTCACGTAGGACACGAGATCGGTTCCGTGACCATCGGGCAGGTGATAGTCTACTAGGTAAAGCGAAATATCCTCCCCTACACGTCCCATACCGTCGCTGACGGTTTCAGCACTGGCAACTTCATAGCCGTTCTCGCTGAGAACCAGTTCCCAGATGGAACGGTTTGCAAAGTCATCATCTACAATTAATGCCCGTTTATCAGACATGAGTGTGTCAACCTGTTACTCGTGGACGTAGAGAAGGAACACATTTCGCTCAACGCAAATTGTAGTCTGTCCCTATCAATGCGTCAACCGTCCCACAATGTCCTGAGCAGGCCCGGTAATTATTGGAGATATAGATTTGTCAAGGTGAATGATGTGCAAAATTCTCAATTCATCACCAAACTTGACTTCAGAAGGAACTATTCGTATACTTTGTTAAATGAGTGGAGCAATCACATTATGCGCTCATTAAATTTCACAGCAGGTTCTCCCAGTGAATAAAAACACGGATGGCAACACGCCCCGTGTTTTTTGTTTTTTTCGGCACGTTAAATAGAAGGAGCGGGCACAATGGATTATGGCATGATCGGCAAGATCGAAAAGGCCAAGCGTTACGCCGCAGAGCGCAACCGCATTCACTTTCATAGTTTCCAGGTCGGCTTCGACGGCGAGAATGGCATTCACACGGTAACGTTTGACGGCCAACGCTGGCACTGCGATTGCAACTTCTTCCATTCGCGGGGTGTTTGCAGCCACACCATGGCCCTGGAAAAAGTCCTTGAGGGCATGGTTCCCCAGGTGGAAGCGGAAAGCGCACGACCCGCCTGATCCATTCCGCACAACTGAATAGTCAACGCTCAAAGGCGGCGCTGAAGCAAGGCGCTGCCTTTTGTTGTGCGTTTGTCATAGCTGGGGCCTACTCTATGCCTATAGCCACATCGCGGCATCCCGCCTTATACTGAGTTAGAAAGTAGAGCAGGCAAGGGATGAGGATGAGAATCATGTCAACAGCAGATGTAGTCACTTTCCTGGATCGCCTCGACAATGAACGTGAACTCAGTCACAGGCTGATGTCCGTTCCGCCCAGTACAGCCAACGTGATTCGTCTGGCAAATGAACTCGGCTACCATTTCACCGCAGAGGAGTTCCGAGCGGGTGTGTTACACCGCAATTCTCCAGCCGATGAACTATCTGACGCTGAAATAGACACAATGCACGTCGCTGGCAGCGCTGGAACAGAGGCGTGGAAGGCGTACTTATATCGCACACTGTTTGCAGGGAAATCTTGAACCGTTCTCCCGCAGCATAACACAAAATCCCCTGGCTGTTCTTTCCCATCTTGATGCCCCGATGCCGTTGGCCCGCAAACGCCGATAATCTTGCCAAATCCTGAAGGACTGAACCGGGTTCCTAATTCCCGCTTGCAACTTGAACAGGAAATAACCGTAAAATAATCTGAGGTCCACTTGTACGACTATTGGCGGATTCAGCCGGGAGCAGGAATGTATAGTGCAGGCCATCATTGAAGTTAGCAATCTCACCAAGCGCTACAAGCGCGGTACGACGAACGCGGTTGACGGTATCTCGTTCAACGTCGCGCAGGGCGAGCTATTTGCGCTGCTTGGCCCCAATGGCGCAGGCAAAACAACCACCATCTCGATCCTGACGACTACGTTGGCGCCAACGTCAGGCAGGGCCGTTATCGCTGGCTACGACGTGAGCACGCAAGCCAGGGCTGTACGCCGCCAGGTCGGCATCATCTTCCAGAATCCCAGCCTCGACCAGAACCTAACCGCCGAAGAAAACGTGCGCTTTCATGCCGTTCTGTATGGGCTGTATCCCTTCAGGCCAACATTCGCGGCGATGCCTGCTCCTTACCGCGAAGAGGTGATGTCGCTGGCAAACGTGCTGTCCTTGCAAGACGATATTTTCAAACCGATCAAGCGCTTTTCCGGCGGAATGAAGCGCAAACTCGAAATCATCCGCAGTCTGATCCACAAACCCAAGGTGTTGTTCCTGGACGAGCCGACCATCGGTCTTGATCCTGCCAGCCGCCGATCTTTGTGGGAGCACCTGGCGCAGGTGCGCGCAGAGCGGCCCACCACGATCTTGCTCACAACGCACTACCTGGAAGAAGCTGAGCAGGCCGACACGATTTGCGTGATTAACAAGGGAAAAATCGTGGCGTATGGGACTCCAGCACAGTTAAAGTCGCAGTTGACCGGCGACTCTTACGTGTATGTGGACTCCGACAATCGCGGCCAACTGCGTAGCGAACTTCAAAGCCTTGGCTATTCCTTTGAAGATCAGGGGCCATTCAGAATCCGCCTGAACGGACACAACGTTCAGCAGGTTATGAAAGCCCTAGATACGCCCCTGAACTACGTGCAGACGCAGATTCCGACGCTGGAAGATGCTTACCTCGCTATCGTGGATGGAAAAGATGAGGAAAGGCTGATCGAGACCGATCATGAATGATGTCAACGCGATTCTGACCATCGCCTACCGCGATCTGCTGAAATTGATGCGGGATCGCGCTCGTCTGATCTCATCGCTGGTCTTCCCGTTTGTTTTTATTGGGGTGCTTGGCCCAAGCTTCCAGGGAAGTTTCGGCAAAATGGCGAGTTTCAATCTCATCATTTTTACGTTCACAGGAGTGTACGCGCAAACCCTATTCCAGTCGGCTGCCTTCGGAATCATCTCGCTCATCGAAGACCGCGATAACGACTTCAGCCAGGAGATTTTTGTATCCCCCATTTCACGCTATTCGATCATCTTCGGGAAAATCCTGGGTGAGTCGCTGGTGGCGATGGTGCAGGGACTTGCCATTATCGTTTTTGGTGTGGTACTGGCGGTTGCGGCTGGTATCCAGGTATCGCTCGGATCGCTTTTAATGATGATCCCGGTTGGCATTGTGATCTGCCTGTTTGGCGGAGCGTTCGGGGTGATTATCCTGGGCAATCTACCCAGCCGCCGCACTGCTGAACAAATTTTTCCGTTCATCCTGCTGCCGCAGTATTTTCTGAGCGGCATGTTCACACCCATCAAAGACCTGCCACCTGTCGTCTCATTTCTTTCGATCATTTCGCCCATGCGCTATGCGGTGGATTTCGTGCGAAATGCGTTTTACGTTGGCAGTGCTGAATACAATCAGACTGTGATTGCCACGCCCTATTTCAATATTGCGGTCATTGGTATCCTGTTCGCGGTTTTTCTGGTGTCGGGTACCGTGCTTTTCGTCAGGGCCGAGCGGAACCGATGATGGAAAAACTGCAAACGTTGCCGTAAATTCCCCGGAATCGCTAAACTGTTGTGTATGATAAAAGATCGTCTTGTGGAGAAAGAAAACGTGCGACGCCTGGAGGAAATCCAATCCTGTCAGGTCATTTCGCTGGGGCTGATGGAGTACACGGCTGCTTGGGCTATCCAGGAGCGCTTTGCAGAGTCGCGTGGCGCCGACGAGTCTCCCGATACGATGATTTTCGTGGAGCATCCGCACACCTATACCCTTGGTTCGTCCACGCACGCCGAGAATATCCTGTATTCGCCACAAGAATTGGCGGATCGCGGGATCGCCATCCATACGGTGAATCGCGGCGGCGATGTGACCTATCATGGGCCGGGGCAGTTGGTCGGCTACCCGATCTTGAAGTTGCCTGCGGGCGGTGATGGCCTCCATGCCGACGTTGTTGCCTACGTGCGGCTCCTGGAACAGACTCTCATTGCTGCGCTGGAGACATACGGCATCACAGCGTATGCTTACCCTGGATACACTGGCGTCTGGCTGGACGGGGCGCACTCACCAGAGAAGATCGCAGCGATTGGCGTCAAGGTCAATACGAAGCGCGTCACGCTGCACGGCTTCGCGCTCAACGTGAATACTGACCTGGACTACTTCAAAGGTATCATCCCCTGTGGCATATCCGATAAGCCGGTGACGAGCGTCGCAAAAGTGCTCGGCCATCCTGTCGAACTGGCTGAAGTCGCCCAGCGTGTGAGCACCGCATTCGGAACCTGCTTTGGCCGCACGATGGTCGCGGGCAAACGCTGAAAAGACATACGCAGCTCATGAGACGAACGCTCCTCATCTTTCTGCTTGCATCGCTATCATTACCATTATCCATTTATGCCCAGGACAGCGGGCTTGTTCAGCATTACAGGAGCGATACCCTTGGTCTGGCCTTTGATTACCCATCGGCCTGGCAGATCCAGGAGCAGAGCGCCTCACGCCTGGTGACTGTAGCCAGCAAGGACGACCTGGACGCCCTGAAAGCAGGCAAAGCGCCCTCCGGGTTATTGTTCAGCATTGCTATGAGCGATTTCCGGGCGATGGGCATTGCCAGCGCCGACGATTTTGCGTCGTACCTACAACGGGCGGCGCACGTCGGCAATGCCACGCCCGCTGCAATTCACGTCGGCGGCGCGGATGGACTTTCGGTGGAAATCGTAGACGATAGCACAGGTATAGCCTCCCGCACGGCGCTACTTTCGCCGGATAAGCGCCGGGTGGCGGTTGTGCGCGGCGTGGCATCTTCTACAGTCTGGACGGCAAGCGCATCCAAGCTGTTCGATCAAATCCTAGCATCTTTGACTTTTGTGGCGTCTGTCAGGCGAGATGACCTCCCGAATTTTGGTGTAGCGCTGTGGCAAACCCCTGCGGGAACCTTGACCGATATGGCCGGGATCGCTGTCAGTCCTGATGGCATGACCATCTATGTGACGGATCGCAAGCAGGGCATCTGGCGGATCGGCGCCAACGGCGTTATGGGTGATGCGGAGCAGATCAGCGGCATGAGTGCCTACGGTCAGATCGGCGTCTTGATGGGCGGGAATAGCGCGATCCAATTCGTCGCCGATCCCACAACCAACGCGATCTGGCAAATAGCCTTGAGTCCGGATGGCGGCAAGGCCAGCGTCTTT
>DATGFK010000266.1:0-3588 GCA_035309185.1 Aggregatilineales bacterium | reverse complement strand
GCCGTAGCAGTATAGGACGCAATCGCATTGGCCGTATCGGTTGCGCCGACCACCGCCACGAGCGTTTCTTGCTCGTCGGGAGTCTGGCTCAGAAGCGATACCGTCATAGTCAGGCGTCCAGCAAACGTTGCCGCCGCCAGGGTTTCAACGTTGGGCGTCAGGGTAGGGGTGCCAGGACTGCTAACCAGGACAATAGGCTGTGCCTTTGCGTCCTGGCCTCCCAGGTAATTGAGGCCAAGGAATGCCAGCAGAATAATCACAACGGCCAGGATACCTACGCTCAGCCATAACGACGTGCGGCGCGAAGGCGCAGCAGGTCTGCGCTCTTCGGTCTGCGGCAAAGTTATCGTCTCCTGGATGCCTTCGGCGGGAACTACAATCGTCGCCTCGTCCAGGGTTGCCGACTGGAAAGCCGCTGCCAATGCCCCCGCCGAATCGAAGCGCCTGGCGATATCTTTGGCAAGCGCCTTTGAAATAACGGCATCGAAGCTCAATGGGATAGTTGTGTTAAGGGTATGAATATAGGGCGGCTTCTCGTTGATGTGCATGTGCATCATGCGGTAAGGCGTTTCGCCGTTAAAGGGAAGACGCCCGGTCAGCATTTCAAAAAGGATCACGCCGAGCGCATAGACATCTGTCCTGGCGTCTATGATGCCGCCCGTCCACTGTTCGGGCGCCATATAGGCAGGCGTGCCGACGATAGTGCCGCTCTGCGTGAGGATTGACGTTGACTGTACCAGCCGGGCCAGGCCAAAATCGGTGAGCAATGCATTGCCATTGGAATCCATCAGCACGTTATGGGGCTTCAGATCTCGGTGGATAATTCCCTCCCGATGGGCGTAATCCAATGCTGAGGCCAACTGCTGAAGGATTCTATTGGCGTCAAAGGGTGAAAGTGCCCCGGTGCGGATCAGGTCGGCCAGCGAACCGCCCGTAATGAGTTCCATCACGAGGTAGGTGATCCCATTCTCCTGGCCGTAATCGAATAACTTCACAATATGGGGATGGCTCAGGCGGGCAATCGTGGCGGCCTCGCGTTCCAGGCGATGCAGGAAATCTCCCTGCGCATCCTGCGTCTTCATCACCTTGATGGCAACTTCGCGCTGGATATTCAACTGCTCGGCACGGTAAACGGTGGCGATTCCTCCTTCACCCAGTTTGCCGATAATTCGATAATTGCCCAGGCGCTGCCCGATCAGTTCAGCGAACATGCGCTGTCCTCCGCTGCGTATCTGCTTCAGATTTCACCATAAGTATGAGTGATACTATCAATGATACACCGTTCTCGCAGGAAGTGATATTTGGGGATAGCGCCGCTGCGCAATTCTGCTTATAATTTCCCGTGATGCCCAAACGTATATACCTTGCTGGCATTCCGCCAGAGGTCGTAGCGCCGCCCTGTGGGCGCAGGACGGCTCAGTGTCCGACGTGTATCGTCGGGGAGGGTAATCGTTTTGCAAGGGCGTGTCCTTCTCCTCAATGGCAACAGTTGGGAGCCGCTGGCAATCATTTCTGTGCCACGTGCAATCAACCTCGTACTTGCCGAAAAAGCCATCATCGTTGAAGAATCGGGACGGTTTTTACGTACTGTTGCTGACCGCTTCCCGGTTCCCTCAGTCATTGCGCTGCGCACGTTTATTAACGTCCCCCGGCGCAAGGCGCAATGGAGCCGTCGTGGAGTCCTGGCCCGCGATAATTACACCTGCATTTATTGCGGCGTGCGTCCCAACGACATCGTTCGAGGGAAGGTGATTGCGAAGACCGATCTGACCGTGGATCACATCCTGCCGCGTTCGCGCGGTGGCCGTGACAACTGGATGAATACGGCGTGCGCGTGCTACACCTGCAATCATCGTAAGGGTGATAGACTCCCTGGCGAGGCCGGGATGAGACTGCTGTGGGAACCGAGAACTCCACGGACAAGTTACCTGGTTATCGCAGTCGGCAGCGGCCCAGATGCCTGGAAACAATACATCGAAGTCTCTGGCGGCAAGAAATAAAAAGGGAGTCTGGTTACACCGACTCCCTTTTTTGTTGCGACGAAGAGGCCGTGCTTTCGAGCGATCATTGACGAGCGGCGATCATATTATCGAAGATGGCGCACAGTTTTTCGCTATAGCGCTTGATGCTGAGATCTTGCAGGACGTGCTGGCGTCCTGCATGTCCCATCCTTTGACGCAGTTCGGGGTCGTTTAACAGCGCGATGACTTTGTCCGCGAGGACTCTGGCATCTTGTGGCGGCACCAGGTAGCCGGTCTGGCCGTCCACGACGGTTTCCGATGGGCCACCAACTGCCGTGCTGACAATGGGCCGTTCCATCGCCATGCTTTCGAGCGCGACCATTGACAGCGACTCGAAATGCGAACTGCACACCATCACGTCCGCAGCGGTCATAATCTCGCGCACGTCCGGATAAAAGCCCAGGTACGTTACCCGATCACGCAGAAGCGGATCGACTTCTTTCATGGCGAGAATTCGTCGCTTGTATTCATCGTCTTTGGCGACTTTGAATACGTTGTCCCCGGAAACCAGAAAGCGGACCTCCGGTATCGCTTCGGCGATGCGATGAGCGGCTTCAAGGAAATCGTGATGGCCCTTATTGACCTGGAAACGCGCCGCCATCGCCACCACAGGCGTAGACTCGCTTATCCCAAGGCGTTCTCGAATTGCCACGCGATCCATGCCTGGGTTGAAATAATCAGTATCAATGCCGGGGATCAGCACTTCGATTTCTTCCCGCGGGAGCGCAGGCGGCTGCCCTAACCAGCGCTCCTTCACCGATTCGGTGATGGCAACGATCTTATCTACCTGCGTTCGGAAGAAAGCTCGCTGCCAGGGGTACAGTGGAAACCACCAGCCCATGACGTTCCATAGGACAGGGATGTTCAGCGCCCTGGCAGCGGGTACGCAGTATGGCAGCGAATGGTAATCCGTCATGATCACATCAATGTGCTGATCGCGAAGCAACGCCCGTATTTTGCCCACGATGGGGAACTGTGCCGAATGGCCCGGCACGAAAAATCGCAACGTTCCCCGGTACGGGATGTGATGCACAGGCGCGCCCAATTCCCTGGCGCGACGGGGAAAGTCGCCATCGTGCGGAGTCAGCACGTGGACGCAGTAGCGCTGGCGATCCATCGCGCGGATCAGGTTAATCTGGATACTTTCACCGCCACCCAATCCGTTGTAAATAGTAGTGAATAGAACGTTCAGCATCAGTTAATTCAACACACGGTTGAGTTCCAACACCAGCCGTGCGATCTGTTTGTCCTCCAGGCCATGCTGATTCCCGGCCAGGGCCAGTGTTTCATAGGTTGCGCGATGGCATCCCCCACAGTATAGGCCATAACGGCGCATGATCCGTTCAGCCTCGTCGCCGAATTTTTCCGTAATCTCGGCCACAACAGAATTTGGCGAGATGCCGATATGATCAATACCCTGTATCCGGGGAGATTTCTTGAAATAGGGGGCTTGTAACAGACGCCAGAAATCTGCCTGAAACATGGACGGGTAGCGTTCCAGGCGGCACCAATAGCCGATAACGGGTTCTTCCCACGAAAGGCCGTGATGCACAATGTCATACATGAT
>DATGFK010000265.1:0-6049 GCA_035309185.1 Aggregatilineales bacterium | reverse complement strand
TACTTGTTATCTCTATCACAAAACGGCACATCCACAGCCTTGCGCGCCTGGAACGCTGCCAGTCCGGTGATCAGGAGAATTTCAGCGCCCCAATAGATCCAGGCTGCCGTGCCCGTGAGTGTCAACGTCGCCGGGCTGTTATCTGAAACGGAAGAGTAGCTGCCGAACTTCAGTCCCTCGCCTTGCTTGGCATAGTAATTGAGGAAGCCAAGGAAACCAGGCGCGCCGACTTCCTGCACAAAGAGCTTATCAATGCCCTGTTGAATCTGGTCAGGCGTCAGCTTAGTGCCATATTGGGCCACTACTGCATCGGCAACCTTCTGGCGGAAGAAAATGTACTCGCCATAGCGATACACGCCGTACATCAGCAGTCCCGTCAGGATGGCGAACAGCGTGATCATGCCCACGCTGCGAACCTTGCCCATCTTGGCCGCCCGGCTGATCGCGCCTCCCGCTATGAGTCCCATCAGTGCCGGGAATGCAAAGATGACGTAAACCACGTAGAAGGCGCTGGCGGCGACGATTCCGCCCACGACTGCCCCGGTAATAATCGTGACCAGGATGAGCAGGATGAAGCCCATCAGTGGCACCTTGCTGCGCGTAACGTCGCTAACCAATGGATTTTGAGTGGATACAGACATGTTTCCCCCTTCCTGAGCCTATAGTCCTATTTAAGATTTGAATGACAGACGGCGTCTGTTCCCGGTATCGCCTCATTGTACAGGAAAAACCGTCTAGAGATCGTCTAAAATTCCTTCAGGATTGGTTGAGGTCGGCAATCGGCCAGCGGGCCAGTTCGCGGAAGGAATAACTGCAACGCTCAAAAGGTGTGACCTGTCGGGGTGACATCGGCCAGGATTTGTGAAACAGCGGCTTCACGTCATGAATCTTGCAGCGCTTGTCTTCAGTGAGCTGTTCACAGGGAGTGCTGCCTGGCACGATCTGAGTGATCTTGAAGAACCGGCGCTGGGTGTCAGCCTGCACTTCGCTCCAAACACCGTGCCCGTCGGTATCCGGGCCGCCGTTGGCAACCACGTCCCACGGTGAATTGCCGCCTGCCAGCTTGCCCGCCACAGAAAAGCGGATCGCGGCCATGCAGCAGTCGCCGCAGCCGTTGCATTCTCCGAGTCGTTCGTAAAGGATGACCACACCCTGCTCATAATCCCACTCGAAGAATCTTTTGGACATTTCAGTCATTGTGGCCTCCCGCTAAGAACCTTGAGCGCCCAAATTTGAGCGCTCAAGGTCAAAACACGAAATGCTTGCCTGGGGCAATTCCTTGTAGCGAAGCTATTATCCGCGCTGCGTGGGCGTCCACTTTTCGGTAAAGTTAAGCGATGGCGAAACGGAAGGCGAGGTTGGCGCGGTAAAGTTCAGTGAGCCGCCCGAAGCCTGATCGAGTTCCTCCTCGCTCAACTCCTTTTCCGACTCCGTGTTCTCGTCCTGATCGTTCTGCTGCTTTTGAACATCTTCTGTAGGCATAGATCCTCCACTCGATTAGGTGCGATCAACCAACGTTCCATAGCGTACAACAATTTCGTCAACAAATCGTCAATTTCGGATAGTAGACAGGGTTTACTAGAGTTCAATGGAAAATCGGATTTTTCTGGCTGAGTCGTCTCTGCGCCCCGAAGATTGTTTGTCAATGATCAGGCTCGAAATCACTGGCGAAAGCCTGAGCAGTTTCCAGTTGGTGTTAGCGCCCAGAATTAGTTAGCACGATTGTGCCAGGTCAGAGTGCGTGTCACAACGTGATAGGAAGGGATATTGAGCATCAACGGGCCGTGCCGATCATAAATGCTCACGCCACAAATTGTGTTCGTGTTCTCGTCATAGTGACAGGCAAAAAAGGCCACGAACCGACTATCCGGCGACCATGCTACCCGATCTACATCAATTGCCGTAAGCAGGCCTTCGTCCTTGTCTAAAGCGCCGGGACCTTCATTGACAAGTACAGCTCGATAGGATTGTAAATCGAATAGAAAACTGGGTGCATAGAACAGTATTGGCGTTCTTTTTGTCAGGAAGATGGTTTGTCCATCTGGAGATGGAAAGCCGACCCACGGGCCGGTAATAGCATCTGCTTCACTCAGGTCAGCCTCGCCAAGTTGTGTCATTTTTCCCGTTGCTACGTCGATCAGGTCCAAAGACTCACGGCGGTTATTCCCGTGATGGGATGAAAAAAGGACTTGATGATTCGAGATCCAGTAGGGGTAAAGAGTCTGCGAAAGCACAACCTGCGCTGGATCGAACTGGCTATCAGTAGACCCAATAGGCTTCAACTGCGTGCCATTGCTCCGAACACTGTAAAGGGTGGTGGTTGATTCGTCACTGCTGCCTGGTTTGGGTGCGATAGTCCAAAACATGAGATATTGACCATCTGGAGACCAGAACAGGCTGCTCCCAACGCAGGAAACTGAACAGCTTTCATCATTTACGTCTTGCGCAAAAAGCTGATGTGTCATCGAGCCGTCGCTGTTCATAAGTAATCGGTTCGTGGTCTGCCTGTCTGTGCCATGCTGAGTGACCATTGCCAACTGTCCGGTAGGCGACTCCACAACACCCCAAAGAGTATCACCAGGATATAAGTAGGATAGGCCAGGATCGAGGAAGCCTGGAGCAATCAGATGTTCGGCCAGGATCGTAGTCTTACCATCCGTCATGCTGACAGATACGAGCTGCGGGGCGGTACCATATTTGTCCGCAGCAATAACCGATAGCCAGTGTTTGCCATCGCCGGTCCACCCATTGTAAGCGCCGAACTGCGTGAAAATGGTGTCGAGGTTGGCAACGGTCTTTCCGTTTGCGCTCAACAGGGAGGTGTGTTTGGCAGTATTGTTATACGCGACAACGTATTGGCCGTCTGGAGACCAGCTCAGTTCATCTCCCGCCAGGGATTCGCCATTGAATGCAGCATTCTCCCCTAATTCCGGCGAGCCAACCGCTACATGCGTTTTGTCGCTGTAGACGAACTGATGGCCTTTCGGGGCCCATTTGAAAGCCATAACATCCGTGGCATGAAAATCCATCAGGTTCAGCTTATCCGCTGCAATAAAATACAGGGAACCTGGAGCCTCACGCAGACTAAATATGGTGGTTTTATCAGGATTGGGGTCTATCAAATCACCGACGCGGATCGCAAGGTATTGCCTGTCGGCTGACCAGC
This sequence comes from Aggregatilineales bacterium, assembly GCA_035309185.1. Lineage (GTDB taxonomy): Bacteria > Chloroflexota > Anaerolineae > Aggregatilineales > UBA2796 > DATGFK01. The sequence goes on along the minus strand of DATGFK010000265.1, from coordinate 2,883 downwards.
CTTCCACGCGCAATACCGTTTGCTCGGCCCCTGGAATGGATAGCGCTGCCTCTCGCCGACCGGTTCCGTCTGCGTTGGACACTACAACATGAGACTGGTAGGCGGTGCCACTCTGATCCAATGCTTGCCAGACGTAGGCCAGCGACTTGCCATCAGGGGACCATGCGAAATCAACGTTGGCCGCAGTGATCGCTTCACGGCTGAATTTATCCTGCAAATCTTTGATATACAGGCTCAGGTGTTGATCCGTCACTTCATTCTGAGCCACAATTCGACGATTACTGATAAAGGCATCGTAACGACCATCCGGAGATAGCTGGCTGGCGCCCTCTGCCCAGCCGAGCGAGCCAGCGTCTGTCATCACGGATGACTGGTTTGGCCGAGCCAGGTCGACGGTGTATAGCCGTCTGCCAGCGCAGTCCGGCTGTCCGCTGATATCCATGTCCCCAGGATCAGCGCTGAACGTCAGATAATAAGGATAGTTATTCTCGACGGAAGCACGGGGTTGGCTGGTTTCTAAACCGAGTGACGCCTGACCCAATTTACAAGGCGCTAGAGGCGTTTCAGTCGGGGACTGCAAGAAGACGCTTCTTGCCCTGGCGGGAAGGGCCGAGTCGGCATGTGTGGTAAGAGTTGTGCCGATCAGGCCCAAGCACGCTATAGCTAAGCCAAGCGGAAGCAGGTTGTGTTTGTGAATGCCGGATAACATCGTTGTCCTCTGAAGACCCCGACTAGAAGGCTCTACTTTACAGCTTACCATCCTATCGTCTAGGGATCGTTAATTTGGGGTTTCAAACGAGGGTGAGCACCGACGATTGATTAATCGCCCAGCCCAATCTGTTTAGCATCGCGGGCGAATGCTATACTCTTCCCAACCTTGAGGAAAAGTACACGATGCGACTGGCAATTTTATCCGACATTCACGGCAATCTCCTGGCGCTGCAAGCTGTCCTGGACGATCTCAAGCAGGCAGGTGGCGCAGACAAAACGTGGGTATTGGGCGACCTGTGCGCCTTCGGTCCGCGTCCCGCCGAATGCTTGCAGCTTGTCCGGGACATCCCGCAGGTCGAAGTGATCGGCGGCAACACAGAGCGCTACGTGGTCATGGGCCAATTTCCAGGATTTACAGGCGAGACCAGGCCTAAGGACGCGGAACAATGGCGGGCCGCGCCGGGCCAGATGCTTCAATCTGCCGAGAACATTGCCTGGACGATGAGCAAACTCTCCTTCGCGGATTATGAATATCTCGCCAAACTGCATCATAGGCTTGAGGTGGAAATTCCTGCCTACGGCTGGGCCATTGGCTACCATGCCGTGCCGGGCGATGATGAAACTCGGCTCCTGCCCGACACTCCCGTCGAGGAAGCGCTCGATCATTTCCTGGATGCCGAGGGCCGGATCGGGTTCGGCGGGCATACCCACCTGCCAATGGATCGCGACCTGGGGCGCTGGCGGGTCGTCAACGTCGGCAGTGTCGGCCTGCCGCGTGACGAGGCCCGCGCCTCCTACGTGGTGATGACTTTCGAGCAGGGCGCACCAACCGTCGAGTTCCGGCGGGTGGCTTTCGACACGGAGGCCATATTCGCCGATCTGCGCCAGCAGGGGCACCCCGCCGCGGATTTCATAGCGCAGTCCTTCGCTCATAAGACTCTATAGAACGTGACCAGCGCCCGCCCTTGAACATCCTCCTGATTTCGCGCTGCCCGCCCTATCCCCTGCATCTGGGCGACCGCCTGATCCCTTACCACCTGGCCGAGCAGCTTTCGCAACGGCACAGCCTCGATCTGCTGGCCTTCTACATGCTCCACGACGACCCGGACAACGTTGACCACTACGCGCATTTGTTTCGCAGCATCAAGCTGATCCCGGAACGACCGCGCACACCCCTCACGCTGATGCGTCGCCTGCTGAATCCACGCGGGATTTTCCCCCGCCGCTCGCAGGAATCCTGGTCGCCGCCGATGTGGCAGGCCATCTGCGATCAGCTCTCGCAGACGCACTATGACGTGGTGCAGCTATTCGGCGGCATCCAGGTCTACGAATATCGCAGCCTGCTGCGCGGCCTGCCCACCGTGATCACGCCGTATGAGTCGTATACGTTGTACCTGAGCCGCCTTCTGGCGCAGCAGGAATCCGCTGCACGCCGATTGGCTGTATGGATGCAACGAATAGCCGCATCGGGTTACGAACGGGCAATGTTTAACGATTACGGCGCAACAGTAGTCTTGACCGAAACGGACCGCGCCGCTCTTGCGAGGCTCAACCCGGCGCTGCCTCTTCACGTGATCCCCAACGGCATTGACCTTGCGTATTTCACTCCTGAAGGGGACTCCGCCGCTGAGCCTGCGCTCCTCTTTGTCGGCAACTATGAATACGAGCCGAACCTGGACGCGGCGCTATACCTGTCCCACGACATTTTCCCGCTGATCCGCCGGGAAGTCCCCGCTGCGCGGCTGTGGCTGGTGGGCAACAATCCGCCGGAAGCGCTGCGTGCCCTGGCCGCGCCCGATGTGATCGTGACCGGGCACGTGCCGGACGTGAGGGCGTACTTTCAGCGAGCGACGGCCTTCATCAGCCCCCTGCGCATGGGCGCCGGTATCAAAAACAAGATGCTCGAAGCAATGGCGATGGGCAAGGCGCTGGTCGCGACTCCCATCAGTGGCGAAGGCATTGGCCTGAGTGGGGGAACCAACGTCCTGTTTGGCAATACGCCGGAGGAGTTGGCGCAAGCTGCCATCCGCCTGCTGCGCGATCCCGACCTGCGAACGCGCATGGGCAAAGCCAACCGCGCGATCATCGAAGAGTCGTTCACCTGGGAAGCGGTTGGTAGACAATATGAAGCGCTGTATGAAGCCGTGAGGCCTGAGTCTAGATCAGCCTTAC
>DATGFK010000264.1:0-4497 GCA_035309185.1 Aggregatilineales bacterium | reverse complement strand
CGGGGAACGTCCGCTCCATGCGGCAAACTTTGAGCCGGGAGCTTCAAGCATCCGGCTCAACCCTGCCGTTGGATGAGTTAAGCAACCACTGTCAATTGCTGACTGGAACCATTCCCAGGTCGCCAAAAATGATCTTAACATTCACGATAAAGACCCAACCTTGCAAACCCTGATCATTTACATAGACCCAGGCACGGTTTCGGCTCAGCTTGAGAATCTGGAAATCTTCGCCCTGGGGGATGACCCCTAGCTTATCGCCACGAGTGCTGGGGCCACTGCGAACCATTGCTGGAATGCGCGACTCGCCCTGGACATTGGCGAGCGAGGGCAGGGGTTGGAAGGCAACAGTCGTAAAGGGCAGCTTGGTGATATCCCCGCCATACAGGTAAATCATTCGGCGGAATATCCAGCCACGGGTGCCGTCTTTAAGCTGCACCATAAACCACGTATTGACGCCGTTCTGAGCGACAACACCCACGACCGTGCCACGGGTAATCTGCGTAACGGGCGTAAAGCTCGTCGAGGGGCCAGAACGCACATTTGCCAAAGCCGTAATGACCACAGCTTTGATGTTGGTCACCTGCAATCCCGTGGAGCTAGGCACAGCCGGGCCAGTAGGTGTAGGCCCAGGTGTTGGCGTGGCAGCCGTGCAGGTGACGGTCGAGTCCCCGGAGACCGTTGTCCAGTTGAACAAAACGCCCGCTGCATCGTTCGTGCCAAAATCACCAAAGTCTACGATGATCTGGTGATTGCCTGCGGTCAGGTTTACATTTTGATCGTAGACCGTGAAGGAACTTTGGGTTTGCCAGTGGTTCATCACAAGATTGCCGTCTACCGCGATACGGATGCCGTCTTTGGCGCCCGCATGGAAATCATAGATGCCACCGTTGCCAAATCCAATCGTGCTGTACCACCTTACCGTAAACGGCCCGCCGCCGTTGATATTGGGCGCGGGTGAACTGGTACCCCAGTTGAAGCCAATGCTGGGATCTGTGCGGGTAGAGGTGGGATTTCCGGAAAAACTGCCATTGTTCCAATAGAAGCCCTGCCAGTTGCCGCATCCCGTCGCCTGGGCCAATGCAGCACGGGGACCGTTCAAATCACTAACAAACGCGGCCATGAAGATAAGGGAAATAATTACCGCGCAGAGTGCAAAAATACGCACTTTCTGATGTTTCATGGGCGAATCCTTTCGGCATTTAATGCCGCCAAATGATAACCATCCCCAGCCGGAGTGGCAAGGCAGCATAAGCAAATCGCCAGGAAAGCGCTCAGGTCACGGCCTGTGCGGACTCCGGACTGACGTTCGGCTCGCCAATCATTTGGCCCAAACTCTCCTCTGCATCAACATCGCCCAGCACATCCTTGATGTATATTTCCCGCACAAGGACAACCGCTATGGCAGCCAGCGGCACGGACAGCAACAAACCCAGGAAACCAAAGAAAATCCCTGCCACAATCTGTGAGAGGAGGATAATGGCAGGCGGCAAATTGACCTCGCGGCCCATCAGGATGGGGGCAATTAACTGGCCCATGATGAACTGAATAATGTAAAAAACAAAGATGACCAGCAGAATCTGGTTCGGGGTATTGATGACGGCTACCGCGATGATGGGGATGAGGGCAACCAGAGGCCCAAAGTTCGGTATAAACGCCAGTAAGCCCGTGATCGTGCCCAATGCGCCAGCCAGAGGTAAGCCAATCAGCGCCAACACACCGCCCTCTGCGATGCCGACCAAAACCATCAGGATGATCTGCGCATGGAGGAATTTGCGAAGGGTGGTTTCGAGTTTAACCAGGACTTCATAAGCCCGGCGACGGTAAGGCAGCGGAACCAGTTTGATCAGACCGCGTTCGTGCGTATCAGGGTCGGCGACAAAGTACATCGCCAGAAAGACGACAATCAAAACGCTTAAAATAGCGGATGCCAGGCCGCTGAAGAGGGGTGCGACCTGTCCAGGGAGATTGCTCAATACGTCCAGAATCTGGTGGTTGATCTGATCGGATACGCTTTGGATTGTCGCTGGATCGATCTGCTGAAGGATAGGATACTGCGCCTTGAGATTCTCCGGTGTGAGCGAGGTTGACAGCAATTGAGCCGCTTTAGGGATGCTGCTGATCAACTGGCTGAACTGATCAATCAGGCCGGGGAGCAGCAGCACCAGTGCGATAACAATTGTGATCACCAGGATCACCAGCGTCAGGATCATCGCCAGCGGACGTGGCACCCCGCGTCGAACAAAGAAACGAATCGGCGTGGTCAGCAAGACTGCGAGAATGATGGCGGTAACGGTCAATAGGAGGATGTCGCGTACCAACCAGACGCCGACAAGCACCAGCACCACCGCAAGGGTTAACAGTATCCAACGCATGGTCGGATTAGCGGAATTGGTCGTCGTGGTCACGTTGCAGTCTCCTCGCGTTTGAAGTCCATGAATCGGTAGCCTACCCCTCGTTCCGTCAGGATATACTTTGGATTGGCGGGGTCTTCCTCGATCTTCTCGCGCAGATAATTAATATACAGGCGCACATAGTGCGTTTCATCCCGGTATTCGTAACCCCATACCTTCGCCAAAAGTTGCTCATGCGTAACGGTCCATCCTGCATTTTCAATCAGATGATAGAGCAGGCGATATTCGGTTGGTCGCAGCTTGATATGCTGCCCGTTGACAATGACCTCGCGCCGGTTGAAGTCCACGCTCAGGCGCTCATCAATCTTGAGCAGCGCGCGTTCTGGCGCATTCGGCATTTCCGCGCGGCGCAGCACGGCCTTCACGCGGCTGGATAGCTCACGGGGGCCGAATGGCTTTGTGACGTAGTCGTCCGCGCCTAATTCAAGGCCGAAGACCTTGTCGTCCTCTTCGCCCTTGGCAGTCAGCATAATGACTGGAATGCTGGAGAACTCGCGCAGCATACGTAGCGTTTCAAAGCCATCCAGCTCCGGCATCATCACATCCAGAAGAATCACGTCGGGTAGCTGGGTACGCACCGCATCCAACGCCTCAAGGCCGTTATGTGCCTCGATAACCTGGTACCCCTCTAATTCCAGGTTCATACGGATGAAGCCGATCATTCGCGGCTCATCGTCTACAACCAGAATGCGTTTGATCTCACGTGGCGTAGAACGAGGCAGTTTATTTGCACACAAAAATGGCTCATCCTTTGAACTTGAACTGGCTCACTCCCGGAATGGCTTGAAGACCTCTTCGTCCTCGCCAGAGGGCAGAACCTCAATGAAATTGATGCGGTTCATCGGGAAAATGACCGTCGTGACATCCGGGAGAATATAATGCACCTCTTTGTTGTCCTTGCGGCGCGGGTGCATCCCGACGACGCAGGTGTCAGTCGCTTCTGGCAAGCGATCCGTTTCAACGACAACCGGGTCTTCATTCATAACGTGTAACAGGAGTAGTTGTGGCATTGCCTTCGATTTCCTCTTTTAAGCTCCGAACTGACGAAAGGTTGGCGGCCAGCGGCAAATTTCTCGCCCAGGAGGGTCACTCAAAAAATACGTGGCAAACCAACTTGCCTAGCCGTATTTCGTCCCCGTCCCTCAGAATGCGTGGTTGATTTGGGATGAGCCGCTGCCCGTTGAGATGTGTACCATTGACGCTTCCCAGGTCAACCAGCGTGAGCGTATTCTCGTCGCGCCGGATGGCGGCGTGCATTCGTGATACCCCTTTTTCCTGCCCACCGAATGGCGTAAGGTCAAAAGTTGGCTTTATGCCCGCAGCCAGGTCAGCGCGTCCGAAAGTTGTTTCGTCATCGGGGCCAAGCATTAGCGGATCTTTATGATCCCGGATGCGCAGCACAACGTTTGCCTGTTCTCCGACATGGGTCGTACCCCAGGTCTGCTTGAAAATCGGCTTGGCACTGACGGCTTCTAACTGCTGGGTCGCGGGGCGAACTACGGCGGCGCCCACAAGGCTCTCACCACAATCTTCGCAGAAGAGTACCCCTTCCATGTTGGGATGCTCGCAGTTGGGACAAATCCTCATAGAACTCGGTGCCTTTTTGTCTGCCGTGGGTCCAATTTAACCCATTATTCTGACATCTTGCCAGTCTTCGGAATCTCTGTCTGACTGGGCGCTTGACGGGTCTGCGCCAGACCCGTCACCAGGCTGCGAGTTCCGTATTTGAGCGCTTTTTGGCCTTCCGCGGAGAGCACCTTGGTGCGGGCAACGCGCACAGCTTCTTCTTGGGCTGCGCTCGCCAGTTCGCTTTCGCCTGCGCTAAACAAACGGGTAGCCAACACTTCCAGGCGATGGGTTGCCTCCTTGACATCACCACGCGAAACGGCGGCTGTCGCCTTCTCTTGCAGGCGGTAGAGCGACAGTTTGCTGAGTGCGTCCATAATTGCCATCGGGGGCTGCTCGTCCGAAGCAGGCGCCTCAGAAAACTCGATTGACGTATCCGCGATGAGCATATAATCTGGCCGCTGCTCACGCACAATGTCGGCTGATACGCTTACGCGCATGATGTTCCGAAAGCCCGCTT
>DATGFK010000263.1:0-4181 GCA_035309185.1 Aggregatilineales bacterium | reverse complement strand
CATTAGATCGGGACAACACCCAGCGTTACCTTAACCGTCATTTCCGTCGTGCCACGTTGCAGTGTGATCGCTACAACGTCACCGGAGACGTGCTGGTCGAGCTTGGCAAAGAAATCGGGCGCGCTGGCAAGTTCAACGCCGTCAAGCGCCAGAACCCAATCGCCCTTTTTCATCCCAGCAAGGGCTCCTGGGCCGCCTGCGGTCACTGACATGACCTGGAGGCAGTGGTGGCCGTTGACGATACCCGTGGCAACGGTGCCCACGACAATCAACGCCGTAACGGGCTTCTGGCCGGTTACGAGCTTAGTTGCCGTCGGGGTCACTGTAGGCGTGGGAGGAACCTTCGTCGCGGTCGGAGCCTTGGCGGGTGCAGTGGCTGCCATCGTTGCGACTGTGGTCGCTACAGTGGTTGCCGCTGGCGCGGCTTCCGTCGCTGCTACTGTCGCCTGCGGGGTCTGGCCCGTAGCTGTCGGCGTGGGCGTTGGGGGCATACACATAGCAAACTGTGCCGCCGTGCCAGCCATTGTCGCGCCTGCCGTCGCCTGGACATTAGCTGCCAGGACACCGCTTGCGCTGCTTTGCAGGGCCAATGCTGCAATCAATGCCAGCAAGAGAATGGGACTTATTCTCAAAAACGTTGAATCTCTTCGCATGTTGCCGGATCCTCCAGTATGATGTGGATTGGCTTTCCACAGGAACAAGTGCCGCAGCACCTTGTGCGGTTACACAAGGCGCGCCAGGCCAAAACTGGTAACCCCTATCCGGGCGCCGATGAATGGAAGGATGTTGTTTATCGAGACGACTCGACGGTGGAACTAAGTTTAAACGTAATTTTCCCGGCCAAAACAAGGGTATTCTCGATATTCGACATTATATGCAGTTTTTTTGCGTTATGCAAAAAAAAGCAAGTGGTTGTGCAATGTACTCCACAAACCACGGGCGAATTGAACAATGCGAATAGTCGCGAATCCCTTACGTCAACTCAATCGCCGAGCGGCGGCGGAAACGCTTCAAGGTCTGAGACGCCCAGTAGCCTGAGAGCAGAATCCAAATCCGGCGGGGGTAGCTCATATCGTAACCTGTTATGCAGTGAAAGGATCGAAGCCGCCGCGTCGTTAATAAAAAGGGACATGGCCGTTTCGTTTAGGTAGGGATAGGGTCGATCTAATACGCTCGGCTCCGGCTGGCTATAAAACTTACGGATAACCTCGACCTGGTGCGAAATCATGTCATCGGTCATATATGGCAAATAGGGACGTGGAAGGGGTGCCTTCAAAAATACCCGCCAGAATAGACAATTTGGATTATCTCGCACATAGCACTGATCCAGGTCGTACCAATCCACTTTGAAGTCTAAGCCAGCAGCAAATTCTCCTCTTAAATTCACAATATCCTCAAAATAGCGCTTGCTTGGACGCCATATTCGTACCTTCCACAAGCCATCTGTCAACAAGTGGAAGAAATAACCCAGCAAGAAGCTGTAACGCTTTATATCCTCATCGGGCCGGACAGGCGCGAGGTAGGTTCGATAGAAGATCAGATCGCGGATAGTGGTTCCTTCAGAGTCTCCTTCCGTGAAATGGGTGACTTCCTTTGGCGGATCATAGGCGGTCCCATCCTCATTGGCGATGCCAAAGTCTGGCGCCACATTGCCCATACTGAAAGCTGATTCATCCAGGCCAGGAATTTCCGCTAAGAGCTGCTCGGCAATACGCAAATGGCAGATCCACGTCCCCATTCCGCTCACCCCTATGTTACGCACAACCTGTGAAGGTTCTAGCTTAATGCGTTTTTGAAGAATCCTCGACTGCGTTTGGCAGACGCTCAGAGAGCGGAGGTATCCAGCCGCTCGACGATTCGCAGTTTGGCGCTGCGGCTGCGAGGATTGACCGCAATCTCGGCGTCGTCCGCTTCAATTGGATTGCGGTTGACCAGCTTTACGCTGGCAACGTGACCACACGTGCAAATAGGCTGCCTGGGCGGACACAAGCAGTCAGTCGCCTCCCGCCTGAAATAGTGTTTGACGATGCGGTCTTCCAGGCTGTGAAAACTGATGACTGCCAGCCTGCCGGTAGGCTTCAGGAGCGGGATAGCTTGCGGAAGCACCCGTTCCAATGCGCCCAGTTCATCATTGACCACCAGGCGAAGCGCCTGGAAGGTGCGCGTCGCGGGGTGAATCTTTTCGCGCGGGCCGCGATGTGCCCGCTCAAGGACCTCTGCAAGCTGGCGCGTGGTTTGTAGTGGCCTCGCAGCAACAATCGCCCGCGCGATCCGACGGCTGTCGCGTTCCTCTCCATAGCGGAAAATCAGATCGGCCAGATCGTCGTCATCAAGGGTGTTGACGAGATCAGCAGCCGTCTCCTCCCCAGAGGTTGGGTCGAAACGCATATCCAGCGGCCCATCGCTGCGGAAGCTAAACCCTCGCTCTGCCTCATCCACGTGCATCGAGGAGATGCCCAGATCAAGCAAGATTCCGTCTACAGCGCCGAAGCCAATTTCGGGAGCAAGGGTTCCCATTTGATCATAATTGGCATGGCGCAGGATCGCGTGCTCACCAAAACGCGCCAGGGTCTCGCGGGCGATGTCCAGCGAGCGGGGATCACGGTCAAGGCCCAGGAGGCGCGCATTTGTAGCGCGCACCAGGATGGCCGAAGCGTGCCCGCCCGCGCCCACCGTCCCGTCTATGAACAAGCCATCGGGATGACGTTCCACCTCAAGGCCATCCATGACAGGTTGCAAAAGTACGGGGAGGTGCGGGATAGGACTCATTGTCGGTGTTCAGACTCGTTAGGGCGCTCGTCCGTATCTTGTTCGGCATTCAGGTGTGTGCCATCAGTAAACAGAGGCTCTCGCTTCGGTTTTTCTTTCCTTTTGGGCTTGCCGCTCCTCTTGCGCTTTTCCGCATTGAGTCTTATCGACACTAGAAGTTCAAAAAAAGAGGCAATAAGCAACCCAAATGCCGTAATAGCTACACCGATGAAGGTCGCAATAAATGCCGTATCGTTATTAAGCGCCTTTGGCGCCTGCGGATCATTGGCAACAAATTCTACAGCGCCAATAACCCAGGGAAGTAAGATGGTTATCCCGCTAATAACGCAAATAGTGCCAAATAGCACGGCCCGTTCGCCGGTCAAAGTATAAAGTGTGAAAAGGACTTTTGGGGGACGAGAGTAATAGAAATTTAGCGCGTATCGTTTATTTCGAATGCTGATAATCCCGAACAAAAGGAGTACGAAAGCAACACCCAATCCAAGCAAGTTTTCCTCCCGTCTTCAAAATTGCCGACGCACCCTACTCAACCCGTACGCATACGGGGTAAAATATATGTTCTAATGAGCATACTGGATTGACAACAATGGCAGCGTTTGTCCCTTCCGAACACATTCAGTCTATTCTAAAGAATCTACCACATAAGCCCGGCTGTTACCTGATGAAAAACACCGCCGGGACGGTGATCTACGTCGGCAAGGCGATTGACCTGCGCAACCGGGTTCGCAGCTACTTCGACAATGGCGTGATCGACTCCAAAACGCTGCGACTGCGCTCGGAGATCGTTGATATTGACTTTATCGTGCTGCCGAGTGAGATCGCGGCGCTGCACACAGAATATCACCTGATCCAGGAATACCGCCCACACTTCAACATCCGTCTGAAAGACGATAAGCGCTACCCGTACATTGCCGTACGCTGGGCCAATGATTTCCCGAAAGTTGAGATGACCCGTCGCATGGAACAGGATGGCAGCCGTTACTTCGGGCCGTACACAGCAGCGTGGTCAGTGCGCGAAACCCTTGAAGTGCTGCGCAAAGCCTTTCCCTACCTGACCTGCGACCGGGAGATCACCGGCCACGACGAACGCGCCTGTTTGTACTACGACATCAAGTTATGCAATGCGCCGTGCATCGGCAAAGTTGGACGCGACGAATACCGGACCAACATCCAGGGGTTAATGGATTTTCTGAGCGGCCACAGCGATTCGATCCTGATCACGACCAAAAAACGGATGACGGAAGCCGCCGATGCGTTGGATTTTGAACGAGCTGCGACCCTACGTGATCAAGTTGTGGCTATGGAGCGTGTCATGGCGCGGCAGAAAGTGGTCTCACCGATCAATATTGACCAGGACGTGATCGCCTTCGCCCAGGATAAGGGCGATACCTGCGTCCAGGTGTTATTCATCC
>DATGFK010000262.1:0-4512 GCA_035309185.1 Aggregatilineales bacterium | reverse complement strand
TTGGGCCTGGCGGGCGGATTGCTTTTCGCGCTATCTGCAAGCGAGCGTTCAGAGCTATCACGCCGGGAGCAGGCCATAGCTGTCCTAAGAAGTTGGCCGTGGATTCAGTCCCTGCTGGTTGGTGCTGTGGTGATCGTTATCGTCGGAACCGTATTTTTGATCTATCCACGCGGCTTGAGTGCTATTGGAGAAATGGCGGCCCAGGCCCTGCAAGGGCTTGTTCATCCCGCTCCGGGTTATGGTTTCGCTTATCCGTTGGCTACATCGCTCCTGTACGAACCCATCTTATGGATCTTCGGACTGGCTGGCGCATATCTCGTCCTGCGGCGCGAAGAAGAGTTCAAAAGTGAACCTGTTCATTTCTGGCAGCTTGGCATGGTGGGGTGGCTGGCTATTTCTATCCTGGCGGCGCTGCTTTACCGGGGTGGACAATCGCAACATGCCCTGTGGTTCACGCTTCCGCTGGTGGGTCTTTCCGCCGTCGCCATCGAGCGCATCTTAACACCTGTTCGCGACCAGTTCTGGAATCCCCCGGCCTGGGGCGCGTGGGTATACGGATTAGCCGTCATTGGCATGATTGCCATTGCTGGCGTCAACCTGGTAGCTGCCGGGCAAACGTTCGCTAAAACAGCACCCGACCAAACGCCTAACCTCGACGTATTGGCGAGCCTTCGAACTATCGTTGAGCCAGCGGTTATTATCGTTATTCTCGTCATGACCGGTGTCATGATTGCTGGAATGTGGGGACGGCGGACGGCCTGGCGTGGAATCGGTATTGGCCTGTTGACTATGTTCAGCCTGTTCAGCCTCAGCGCAGGCTGGCGCGCTGCTGTCCCGAACGCCGATAATCCCCGCGAGTTCTGGCGGCCTCTGCCTGCCGCTCGGAACTTGAATTTGCTTGAAATCACACTCAAAACGGCCTCGCAGCGTGTGACTGGCACACTGATTGATGTGCCGATCCTCATTCAAAGCGATCCGAGCGGGCCAATTGATGACGGCGCTCTGGCATGGACTTTGCGCCGGTTCCATAACCTCCAGTATGTGACTGAAATCCCGCCTACGACGAACGGGCCGGTCTTAATCCTGCCTGAATCTGCCGGGAAACCAGCGACAACTGCATCTTACGTAGGCCAGGCGTTCCCGGTCTATTTCACCTGGGATCGCAATTCCCTGTCTTGGGACATCCTTTTGTGGCTGTATAATCGGGAGTCCCGTGTGCAACCAACGCCTTTTCAGCGCGTGATCGTGTGGGTGCGTAGCGATGTATATGGTGTACCGCCGCAAAGCAGTACCTCGCCGGGAGTACAACCAGCGCCTAACCAGTCTGGACAGTCGAATAACGCTGGCCCTGGAAGCGCGCCGTAGTCGGCGTATGGTCAAGTGAATAGCTTCTTAAACGGCGTAGGGCCATTCGTCAGCTTTTCGGCTCTACCCATGTTGGCCGGGCTGCTGCTCCCACCGGGAAAACTCGGTACCTGGTTGCGTCAGGTGGCGATAGTCGCAGCGGTGATCGTGCCAGTATGTTTCATGGCGCTGGCGGTCGTGTTCTATATCCGTCCGTCGCGCCCCGTATTTTTCGACTATTCGGTTAACTACGATGCGGCGGCGGCGCTTTACGGTCAGGGAACAAGTCCCTATCAGATCGAAGCCGCTTATTCATTTCCGCTGCCGACGTTTTTTCTGTACTGGGCAGGATCGCTCTTCGGCCACCTGGAGAAGTCCAGCGCATGGGTTCTCTGGTGGATCGGTGGAGCAATTTTGTGGTCAGGTTGCGCGATCTTCCTACTCCGCTCAATTGCTCCCGCTCGGAACATACGCGAACGCGACTGCCTGCGTTACGCCTGTGTCGCTATTCCGGCAATGACCACGCTCTGGCAAGGTCAAACGGCGGTGTTTATCCTGGCCGGACTCGTGCTTTTACACGAGGCCTTACAGCAAGTACAAAATCGCCGGGCATTTCCGAGTCTGATGGGAGGTGTCGGCCTGGCCTGGGCTGCACTGATCAAACCCCAACTTGCGCTCGTCGGGTTAGGGCTTGGCGCCTGGGCCATTCTCGCCTGGAGCCAGAACCGGCGCAAGGTCGCAGCCCAGGTTGCCACGCTACTCGCGGCAGCCGTGATCACCGCCACAACATTGATTGCCGTGAGTCTGGTGCTGCCAGGCGGTATCACGTTGGATACCTATCGGGATTTTATCACGCAGGCGCTACCCAAGGTCGCCATGCCGTCTTCGGGCCTAAGCGTCGTCGGATCGCCCGCTTTTACGGCAGCCAGCATCGCTGCCACGCTCGGTGCGACGGACGCTACAGTGACGCTTGTCTCCAACGCCGTCACGCTTGTCGTTCTGGCTTTCGCGATCTACTGGACGCTCCGGCGGGCGCAGCGACCTCTGATCGAAATCGCGGCGGGTTGGGGCGTATGGGCAATGGTTGCCCCGCGCGTCACCTGGCCCTGGTATGCAGTCTGGTGTCTCCCGTTCTTCCTTCTGGCGATCCGGGAAGCGCTCAGCAGGCCCAGGGCCACTTTTCGCCTGTGCGGATTTGTGGTTGCGTTGTGTCTGCTGAATCTGCAAGTTGATTCGCTCCTGGTGACACTTGGCACGACCTTCCTGTTAATGATGTTGCTGTGGATCAGTTTTACGGAAGCGCCGTCGCTGGAAGATAAGACCACCATTGAAGCGCAAACAGCGATAGAATCCACAGAACATCATTGAGAACGAGGTTAAAGTTGCCTGAGCCAGTGATCACCGTCCGCAAAGATCGGGAAGGGATGTTTGAAAAGCGCCACCCGTGGGTATTCAGCGGCGCCATTCGCCAGGTCAGCGAGGGCGTGGCGAATGGCGATATTGTTGACCTCCGGGCCGAGTCAGGCGCATTCCTGGCACGGGGCTATTGGAATGCGCAATCGCAAATTGCCGTACATGTCCTGACCTGGCGCGAAGAGGAAGGCATTGACGAAAAATTCTGGCGCGCCCGGATCGAACGAGCGATTGCAGGCCGCGCGGTTGAAAATGCCCGACACAAGGCCGGGACGCCCAATGCCAGCCGCCTGATCAATGCGGAGAATGATGGCATTCCGGGCCTGATCGTGGATCGCTATGCCGATTGGCTCGTTGTACAGGCTTTGACGCTGGGCATTGACCGCCGCAAAGTCGAACTGACAACTTATCTGGCGGATTTGCTCTCGCCAACTGGCATTTATGAACGCAGTGATGTAGATGTCCGGGCAAAAGAGGGGCTGCGCCATTCGGCAGGGGTTCTGGCAGGGCAATCGCCACCTGACTTGATCGAGATTGACGAGAACGGACAGCGCTTTCTCGTAGACATTCTACATGGACATAAGACAGGTTTTTACCTTGACCAGCGTCAGAACCGCGCACAGCTTGGTGAATGGCTGGCCGCCGACGTGGCTGTACGCGATAAAACGGTCTTGAACTGCTTCAGTTACTCAGGCGGATTCAGCGTTTACGCCCTGGCAAGCGGTGCGCGCCGGGTGCTGAACCTGGACGCCTCAGCCGACGCACTGGCCCTGGCAAAGCAAAACGTCGCGCTCAACGGCTTCACGGCAAATGACGACGATTTCGTTGTGGGCGATACCTTCGAGGTACTGAGGCAGTTCCGCACCTCCGCTGAGCAATTCGACGTGATCATTCTCGACCCGCCCAAATTCGCGCAGAATCAACGGCAGGTCGCCGCAGCCGCGCGTGGCTACAAAGACATCAATCTACTGGCCTTTCAGCTATTGAAGCCTGGGGGGATGCTGATGACGTTCTCATGTTCGGGTCTCGTGGACGCTGACCTATTCCAGAAGATTGTCTTTGGCGCACTGGTCGATTCTGGCCGCGATGCGCAGATTGTGGCCCGCCTTACCGCCGCCGATGACCATCCCGTGGCTTTAACTTTCCCAGAAGGAATGTATCTCAAAGGCCTATGGTGTCGTGTATGGTAATTGATGCTATAGTTCTAGAGAACAGTGACTGGTACTCTACTGGATTTTGAACTTCAAGGTGAAAGCTCATGGCAAGCGTTCTGGTTGTTGACGACGATCCCGATTTGCGTTTTCTAATGGAAGAAGCGCTATCTACGCTGAATTGCCAGACCGAAACAGCCTCCAACGGCACTGAGGGCGAGGCGAAGGCATTGCAAATGCAACCTGACCTCATTCTGCTGGACATTATGATGCCAATGCAGGACGGTTATGCAACCTGCGTACATTTACGGGCAAAGGGCTACAAGAAACCCATTCTGCTGATGAGTGCGATGCCGGAAGAAACAGGGCGACAGAAAGCCAGAGACTGCCTGGCTACCGGCTATGTTCAAAAGCCCATCACCCGCGAGACCCTACAGCGCTTTATAGATGATGGCGGCCATCTGGCGAAATTGGTGTGATCCGGGGCTTGCTTATCTGTACAGGTCACGCTCGCGAGGCCGAACCAGATCAGCGGCATGTCCATCCAAGGGCGGCAGCGTCAAGCCGCGAACGAGCGTGACCGGCAACCCTTCGGCAGCCTGTC
>DATGFK010000261.1:0-5456 GCA_035309185.1 Aggregatilineales bacterium | reverse complement strand
GCAATGGGATGGCCCGGCTCGACGACCCAGATGCGCTCGTGAAGGCCGTCCTCGCGCCACTTAAGATCGCAACTTGTGCCCATCAGCTTCTTGAAAATCTTCGAGAAATGCCCGGAGTGCAGGACGATCAGGCCCATACCGTCCAGCACCCGCTGATGAACCCGTTCTACCACGTCGTCGCGCACCTGGTCATGTGCCTGGTGGCCCCACCAGGTCAGCACGTCGGTGTTTTGCAGCACGGAATCGGTCAGGCCATTTTCGGCCTCGTCCAGCGTCGCCGTCCTGACGCTGAAGCCAGGTTCCTTACGCAGTCCCGCCGCGATTGCCCCGTGCATCCCGTCCGGGTAGACGGCGGCAACCTGGGGATTCTTCTTCTCGTGGCGAAATTCGCTCCAAACCGTGACTCGAATGGTGTCCATGCGATAATTGCTCCTCGTGCGTTTCATTACAACTCCAATCGCACTAGGATACCATTTGCAATGCTACCAAACTACTGCTTGGTCACTGACCCCGATCCGTTGACGTTGGAGTTGACGGTAGGGTTGCCGATATAACGCACCGATCCGCTGCCAGAGACCGTCGCGTTCAGCTTATCGCTCACCTGGACAACCACGTTGCCGCTGCCTGAATCGTTCACCGTCGCCGTCGTGGCACTCAGGGCTTTGCCATCGAAGCTGCCCGACCCGTTGACGTTGACTATCAGGTTATCAGCCTTGCCCTGGGCCGTGATACCGCCCGATCCGTTGATCGTCGCGCTGAAGTTGCTGGCGGCCAGCCCGCTGATCGTGACGTTACCGGAACCGTCCAGCACAAGGTCGTTCAGGTCTTTCATCGTCAGCACATAGCGAATCGGGCACTGGCCTTCGCATTGAAATTTCGTGTTAGGTTTGGTGCCAAGCGTCAGACGGTTGCCCGACACGTCGCTGGTCAATAGCGGCAGGACATTCGAGTCAGCGCTGATGGTGAGCGACTCGGTTCCCGTGACGGATATGCTCAGACCGCCGCTGGTTTCGAGCGATACGGCGGAAAACCCGCTGACAGTACGGCTTTCGCTGTTGATTGTACCAGAAACCGTGTTTGGCCCGCCGAAGGGATTGTAATTGCAGGCGGCGACAAGCGCCACCGCACTGATCGCCAGGAGGTGAAAGGTGACTCTTGTTGCTCTTACCATGAAAATCGAGGCCCCAATATTTTGGGCTATTCTACCCTTAATCCTCGACGTTCCGGGCAAACTCGCGGAAAATCGGGCTGAACAGTGTCACACCGCCCCGGTTATTGGCATCTTTAACCAGGCCCTTCGACTTGAGTTCCAGGATCACCTGGTCGTCGTCACGGCCCGGCCTGCCCTGGATCGCCAGTCGCTTGAGCGCCGCGCGTTCGTTGGGCAGCAGCGGGTCCCAGATTTTGCGGCATTCCTTCCAGGTCGTGGCCTCGCTGACCAGCAGTTGCGCCATCTGCTGCGGCGAAGTCGGCTGCGCCTTCGTCTGTTCCAGGTGACGGAACGACGCGCCGATCAGCCCTGGATGTCCGCCCGTCACGTCAATCAGCAGTTCGCGGGTGCGGCTGCGCAGGGAATACTCGTAGCGGCTCTCCAGGTCGGCGATCATTTCGTTAGCGTCGTCGTTTTCATAAGGCCCGATAGCGAAGGTGTTGTCGGAGAATAGTTCGTAGAACACCTCGACCTCCGGCCACTGCTCCGGCGGACGCTGGAATGGCAACTGCTTGCGCGTCGCCACCAGGTAGGTCAGGCGATATTTGAACGCATCGCGCATCGCCCGCAGGTTGCGGAAAAGCTGAGCGTCAAAGCGCTCAAATACGAAATCGAATTCGTCAAAGCACAGGGTCAGGTTGAGCCGTGTGCCATCCAGCAGCATTCCCAGGCCCGTGCGTAAATGGCTGTAGGCGATATCTTTCTCGGCGACGATAGCCGGGTACATGCCTTCCAGCTCGCGGCGCGTGTTCTGGATGGCCGGGTGGCCGACGTTTTCAAGCATCTCTTTGACGGTACGGGCAATGCCCTCGTAGGCTGCCCAGGTACTGTCGCCCGCCCAGGAATTGCACTCGACCAGGAGGATCAATTGATCGTACCCGGCATCGCCCAGGTGATATTCGAGCGTTTCTGGGCGCGCCAGGTGGCGCAGCAGGCGAGACTTTCCGCAGCTTCCCACGCCAACCAGCGCGCAGCATTCGCCCCGGCTCAGATTGAGCAGCAGTTCGTGGGACAGATTATGGCGATAGGTAAGCGTCTGGCGGCGGCGGGAATCGCCTTTACTGGGAGGATAATTGCGAAACATAAAAGTCTTTCTTGATCCGCTTTCACGTGAGGGCAACATTAAAAACTCCCGGCAATCTTAACAGCCTTTGGGTGGCGCTGAAAGGGCTAACTGCCAGCAAGCATAGCCGCCTCATGTGTCAACAAGCGTCACATTCGATGCATTCTGCGCAGTATAGCATCGCAGGGGACGCGGTACAATCGAGGCCGGTTGTCTGGTTGGGATTAGCCAAATGTCTTTATTCACCCCCTTGCGAACACCGCGTAAGCGCCTGCATCTACCGCCAATTCTCCCGCTTGTTTTTGGCGGAATGCTGCTGGCCGCCTTGATTTTGTTCGGCTATGAGCTGTTCCGTTTTACGGCGGCCCGTAGCCGTTCCCAGGCAGACATCATGGTCGCCGGGGTCGAAGTCGGTGGCCTGGATGCCGCAACAGCCCGACAGACCTGGGAAGCTGTCTACAACCAGCCCGTGAAATTGAATTATGGCGCAAGTCCAATCCTGCTGAAGCCGTCGGACGTGGGTTTTCAGATAGACAGCGACGGCATGGCTGCGCAATTCAAGTCCATTTCAGCCGTACGAGGCGGATTCTGGTCGGACTTTTGGAATTATCTATGGCAGCAGCAAGGCTTTACGCAGGCCAACATCGTCCTCACCGCCGATTATGATAAGGCCAGACTTCGCAAATTCTTGCAGGACATAGCCATCCGCTATCAGAAGACCGGCAGCAATGGCGGTTTCGACCTGACCACAATGACCTTCGGAAGCGGGACGGCAGGCCGCAGCCTTGATGTTGAGGCCGCCCTGCCGATGGTGGATATGGCGCTGCGCCAGCCATCCGGGCGCGAGGTTGACCTGCCCCTCAAATCTGTCGGGGCCAGCAGCGTGACTCTGGATGCTGTCAAGCAGGCGATTCTGGCCTATCTGACCGCCAAACCCTTTCCGTCGGATGGGCCAGATACCTTTGCCTCTGTGATGGTCATCGATCTCAAGAGCGGGCAAGAGATGACCCTCAATCCCGACGTGCCTTACGCGGCGGAAAGCACCATTAAGATCCCCATACTTTTGAATATGTTCCGTACACTCAAAGATACGTCGCCCAGCACGGAAATCAAGTGGTTGATGGGCGCCTCGATCCTGTGTAGCAACAACGATGCCTCAAACTCGCTCATTCGCTTCTCCAGCGATAAGCCAGTCAAGCGTGACGAATACATTGACGGGATGCAGCAGATCAACGCCACGATGGCCGCGCTTGGCGCCAAAAACACCTACATCAACGCGCCGCTGCTGACCGGCGACAAGGACCTTGTATTCTCTATCCCAGCGCCGAAAACCAGTCCCGACAAACGTTTCGACACCAGGCCCGATCCCTTTAGCCAGACGACTGCCGCCGACATGGGCATACTGCTGGAAGACCTGTACGATTGTAGCGAATTCGGCAGTGGACTGGTCGGCGCATTCCCCGATAATTACACGCAAAAGACTTGCAAGCAGATGATCGAACTGCTGAGCGGCAACAAGCTCGGAAGGATGATCGAGCTAGGTGTGCCGCCGGGGACTCGCGTGGCGCGCAAAAACGGCTGGGGCGGTTATGCCGATATGTGGCATTCCAGCGATGCGGCCATTGTCTACACGCCGGGTGGCAATTACGTCCTGAGCATCTATACCGCTGAGCGGCTGAAGCCGGGCTTCCAGCAGGGCGACATAGTGTCCTGGGAAACCATCGAGGGCATTTCGCGCCTGGTCTACAACTACTTTAACCAGGACAAGCCGGAGGTGAGCGCCCGCCAGCCCAATCACCCGACGACTGCCGACAACTGCGTCATGCCCAATCCGAATCATCCCGAATTGCTCAGCCTGGACAACATCAGCAACGGGCGCTTTGACTCCAACGGGAACAAACTGCCCGATGCTTGCGAAAACTATCCGAATAACCCGGCCTGCTTCGCGACTCAGTAAAGCATCGTCATACCGTCATTAGTACCAGGCGACTTTGACGTCCGTCAATTCGGCGAAAAAGCTCTTTGGCCCCTGGTAAAACACGCGCCACGTTTGCGAATCCCGAATCGGGTCACCGATGACGTATCCCTTGTCTTCGCAACCGTAGTTAAGGCGCATTCCGGCAAATGCGCCCGTCGCGCCTGTAATCAGGGCGCAGCGTGAACCGTTTGCCAGTTCAAGCGCCCAGGGCAGTGTCTTCAGGAGATCGCTTTGGGGCGTCTTGTTGGGCGGTATGGCCTGAACCGTCCCGCTAACGGCCAGCGGTGTTACAGCTGCTTTCCAAGGGACATCCGCGCAAAACAGTGTGCTTTGGGCGGCATAATAGCCAAAGCAAGGGTCCATGATGCTGTTGCCTACAGTACAGCGGTAGGCGTCAGGACGGCCAGAATCCGCAATCGAAGTGGCAAAGCATGTCCCATTGACCTTCGCGTTAATTTGAATTCCTATACCGGAAGACCCTGCGCCATCTGCCGGAAGATTAGCGTTAAAAATGCGCACCTGTGTGATTACGGGTGTTGCAGCGGGCGCAGGCTGCGTCTGCTGTGCGGATGCGATCTGCAGGCCCAAGCTCAAAACTATCGCTGGAATGGCGAGTAGCCCTGGTACTATCCAATATTTTCGACTCATTATTGTCTTCATCTCCATCAGTGACCGCCCGCTCCGCCGCCTCCGCCACCTCCACCGCCTCCGCCACCTCCACTGAACCCGCCACCTCCACCGCCGCTGCTGCTGGGATGGCTGGTCATGGCCGTGGAGGCACTGTTGAGCATTGAAGTCAGGCCGCTACTCATGGCGTTCAAACCCTGCGAAAGGTTAGCGCTCATATTATTGAGTCCACCGCTGATCCCGCCCTGGCCGCCCATCTGGTTCAGGCCAGAATCCACACCGCGCCCCATTCCCATTGCATTTCCCATCGAACCGCCCATCGGCGCGCCCGCATAGCTGGGATGGCGATAATAGCCGTAGCCACGCCCCAAATAGGACGGGTAATACCAGCTTGGCATCGAGGTCAATACGGGCGCAAAGGTGCGAATCCATTCCGCGTTGAAGCCAAAGGCTACGGCGTAGCCAATATATTTATCAAATTGGTCGGTTGCAGTCTTTATGTCGGTGTATTTCTGGATGTTTTGCAGGTAATGACGGAACGCTTTCCATTTGGCGGTTTCTTGGGCGCCAAGGCTCGT
>DATGFK010000260.1:0-2674 GCA_035309185.1 Aggregatilineales bacterium | reverse complement strand
GACAGGCTGCTGGCCGATCTCAGCCTGCTATTTATCGCCGCCGTGTGGGGCGCCACCTTCTTCATGGTCAAAGACGCGACGGCGCAGTTCCCGGTGCTGTACTTCCTGGCGCTGCGCTTTGGGCTGGCCTCGCTTGCCCTCATTCCGCTGGCCCTACTACTCAAGCGGCGGCCCACCGGCGCGGAACTACGCTGGGGAATTCTTGGTGGGGTGCTATTTTGCTGCGGCTACATCTTCCAGACCTTTGCCCTGGGCCAGATCGATTCGGGGCGGGTCGGCTTCATCACCGGATTGTACGTGATTCTCGTGCCGATCCAGGCCTTGATCTTTCTGCGGCACCGGCTCAAGCTGCGGGCGATCATCGGGGCCAGCCTGGCCGTGATCGGCCTGGCGCTGCTCTCCAACGCGCCCGGCGGCAACCTGGCCGGGGATGGACTCGCCTTTCTGTGCGCCCTGAGCTTCGCCGCGCAGATCATCGTCGTCGAGCGCTTCCCGCGCGATGCCGATTGGCGCATGATGTCGCTGATCCAGGCTGCGTGCGTGGGCGGGATCAGCGGCGGAATCGCGATCTTTGCAGAGCCGCTCCCGGCGTCTATTCCGATCAGCGTGCTGGGCGTTGCCGCGTTTACGGGGCTGCTGGCAACTGCGCTCGGCCTGGCGATCCAGGTGTGGGCGCAGCGCCGCCTGCCGCCGAGCGATGCCGCGATCATGTTCGCGATGGAATCGCCGTTCTCGGCGCTGTTTGGCTTTCTATTCCTGGGCGAACGTCTCACGCTGGGCGGGCTGCTGGGTTGCGGGCTGATCCTGGTCGGAATGCTCACGACAGCACTCACAGGCGAAGACCCGTCGGAGTTCCATTGAAGATTCAGCCCGTCGTCGTTCGTCTGAATACCAGCCGGTACGAGGTGGTGGACTTCCCGCCGCCGTCACTGGGCGCTACGGTACAGGAATTGGCTTCCAGCGAACGGGATCGGTCACTGAGGCCTGGCAGAATCACGGTGTAGGCGCTGCCAGCGGTCATCAGATAGTCCGCAAAACCAGTGCCTCGTTCCAGCTTGAGGCCGCTGAAGAAATCATCTTTGGTGCCATCGGCGGCGCTCACTTCGATCTGAATGCCTGGCACGCCGGTACCGTCCGTATCCTGCACCGTGACCTCGATCACACCTGGCGTTTTGGGATCGCAGAATGGTTCGCTGAGTGTCAGACGGAAATTCCCGGCAGGCGTGGGCGTGAATTGCAGTGGAACGGCGGTGGAAGGCGTGAAGGTCGGGCCGAGCGTGGGCGTTGGAGTCTTGCTGGCTGGCGGGATCAAGGTGGGCGTGGCGGTGGAAATTGTCGGCGTGGGCAGCGGCGTATTGGTATACAACGGCATGATGATGGACGCGCAGCTCTGCACGCCCTGGCTCTGCGCCAGTTCTACCATGCTGCGTACCGTCGAAATCCCGGTGTTGGTGCTGACAAAGCTGCTGCGCGCCAGCTCGCAAGCGGCATCGGCAAGGTTCTGCCAGGTCTGGTCGCCCAGACGCAATTGCACCAGGCGATCCACGGCCCGCTTCAGATCGTGATCCTGGGCATAGGCCAGGCTGACCACTTCCAGATAGCGACGCTGTTCGTCGGGCGAAAGCTGCCAGGGCGCCGTATTCATCTGCACCACCGGGCTGACCTTCCAGGCGTAATACAGACCCCCTGCGATCCCTGCTCCCAGGCCGATCAGTGCGGCGATGAACCAGACCCCGACTCGATTCATAACGCCTACGATCCTGGCGTCGGAACGGCGGTCGGCAGTGTGAAGGATTGCATGGGCGGCGTGTAATAGCCCAGGGCGCGGGACAGCACGACCAGTGTGCGGATGTCGTTTTCGTTGCCCGATCCACTCTCGGAAATATAGCGCTCGGTCACATCGCGCACATAAACCGGGATATTGCTGGCGCCAAGACCTTGCAACCGACGGATGGCCTCGTTCAGGTCGCCGTCTACCTGGTAGGCCGCTGCTACCATCACGGTGTAATCGTCCTTATAACGGGGATCGAGATCCGACAGGTGGCTGTTGACGTACTGAACCGGGGCAAAGTCCCAGCCGACCACCAGCCCGATTCCCACGCCAATGGCCGCCCCGGCGACGATCAGGATAAAGATACGGGCCATTGTTAGTTCTGCCTTGCTCTGCGCTAATAGCCTGTTATTTCTCTCGCTTCAGGATCACGAAACTGTTCTGATCACCGCCGCTGGCGATTATCACCCAACCCTTGTTCAGCAGTTCCTTGAGCGTGGTTTCCGCATTCGATGAACTGAGCACCAGGCGCGTCGCATTTGCCCCACCCGATGCCGTGATGTCCTGCGTGTCATAGTTGCCGAACCAGATGATTTTCACTTCTTCGACCACAGGCGGTGTCCTCTCGACGTGCTATAATGATACACGCAAAAGCCGGGGCGTACCCGGCTGGTGCTGCATTTGGAGTGCCGGAGGTGGGAGTCGAACCCACATGCCTTTCGGCGAGCGATTTTGAGTCGCTTGCGTCTGCCATTTCGCCACTCCGGCATACGCTGGCTAGTATAAGCCAGGCAGCGCATCCCGTCAATGCCAGACCGCCGCTTGATCGCAGCAGGGTAAGTTAGCTCGATGGATGAGATCGCCCTCGTCAAAGAGGCGCAGCAAGGCAACGTCGAGTCGTTT
>DATGFK010000259.1:0-3483 GCA_035309185.1 Aggregatilineales bacterium | reverse complement strand
GCATCGACGGACTTCATCATGTCCGATAGACGTTCCGGCCAGCCCAGCGCCAGCAGGGCGAAGTTGGAGCGTTGTTGATCCCAGGTATTGAAGAAGTCGTACTGCACGTAGCCAGCCGCCGTCTTGACTCCGCTGTTATTCGGGCCGGGATATTGGCCGTTTACGTCGCTCAAGACGTTGGGGATCATCAGCGAATGGTAGAGAGCAGTGTAGAACTCCTTCTGCTGATCCGAAGTGCCTCCTCCGACGGTGATCTTGCTGAGTTCCGTGTTCCAGGCGTTTTGCGCATTGGTCAGAATCTGATTGAAGGTCGTCCCTGCCGGAATCTCGGTGTTGACGTTGAGCACCGCATTCGCGACGCTGGTATACGACACGCCGATCTTGACCGTGATCACTTCGTTGGCGGCGGTGGTTGTGCTGAAGTATGCCCCGACATGCTGACCGGTCTGCGAAGATGCCGTACTGGTTACGCCGTTTAGCCACGTGCCGATCTTCGTCGCCGCTTTACTGAACTGCGCATCGAAGTACACCGTTTGCAGATTGCTATGACCGCAGCGATGCCCGCTGGTGGCCCAGCCCTGCACCTCGGTGGGCGAGATCACGTTGACCGTACCACCCTGGACGTAGGGCGAGAGCGCATGGGTCACGTCAATCAGGATATTGGCGTCACCGTTGCGCGCAGGGAAAGTGTACTGGTTGTATGAAGCGTGGATCGTGGCGGTCATTTCCGCCGTCGTGCCGGAGTTGGTCAACGTCGCGCGGAAATAGCCGGGTGAAGCCGCCAGGTTGTTGTAGGGCGACTGGTAGCCCGATTCGCTCGTCGCAATACCGCCCGTTGTCGGCACGATCAGGATATTACCGAGGTCAGCGCAGCCGACCCCTTCCTCGTGAACCTGGCTGAAGCCCATGATGTCGGGGTCGCCATAGTTGAAGCCGCCCGCGTGGGCCAGGTTCGTATCCGGGCTAATCGAAACCATCCCAAAGGGGACGATTGCGCCCGGAAAATCATGAATTGCCCCGCCGGTGCCGATGAAGGGGTCTACGTTGGCGATTGGCCCGCTAACTGTTTGGGAACTGCTGATGGGGAAGTTTGGGAGTGGAGCGCTGACTACGTTGAATTGCGAGGGATTGGACTTCTGGATGGTGACTTCTTGAGCATTGGCGGTGGTCAAGTGGATGACTACCGATAATAACAAGAGGCCGACTACGATTACTGTTGTTTTGCCTCGATCTTTCCATAAATCTGCCAGGAATCGGGAAAGAAAGGCGTCGGTGAAACGTTTCACAGCGTACGTACCTATGCACCTAGCACTATTGAGGTAGTATAAAGATTTAACGGAAAGCCCGAATAGTACTACAGTACCTGAGTTTGTCTAGTAGTGCTAAACAAACACACTCAAGGTTCAGGAAAAGCATTGGCGTGCTGTCTTTCATATGCAGACAATTAACTGTTTTGATCTGCTTGATTAAGAATAGGATGAAATGAGAAAGTCTATTGATGGAATATCTATCAATCCAAACAACGTGGAAACGAAACGCTTGTTTGCTCTACATCGCCGTAAGTCGGCTAGTCGGCAGGTAGCCAATCTTCTCGTTACTTTGAAAGGATGAGTCAACGGCTAACCGTTGACTCATCCAAGGCGACGTAAATGGTGCGTTGCGAAGGGATGTTAAGGCGTGGGCGGTTGGAAGGTGGGCGCCAAGGTGGGAGTCTGGGTCGGGGTCGCAGTAGCGGTAGCTGGAAGTCCAGCCTGGTAGTGGGCCATGATACGAGCCGGCGATAGCGCTTTGTTATAGACCGCAACTTCGTCAAGGGACCCATTGAAGAAATCAGCGGCTGACGAACTCTTCCGGCCAATGGCGAAAATGACAGTGCTGGTGTCAATCTGCCCATTTGAGATAGTCGCCGATGCAACGGCCGTGCCATTTACGTACAGCGTAAGCGAGGTTCCGAGGCGTGTCATGGCAATATACGTCCACTGGCTGATTGTCGCCGCAGAGGGAGAAATCACGTTAGAAGCCACGCCTTTGAAGAAGACCGATCCGCGCCAGTGATTGTTATTCAGGCCAAGGCGATATTGATAATAGCCTTTGTTGGCAATCGTTTCGGGCAGACCGTTCAAGAGAGCTGGATTGGCCCAGCCTTCGATGGTCAAATCCCCTCGGATGTCGAGATTGGCTTTGTCTAGGATGCTGATATAGCCCGTCGTCCCGTCGAACGTCATGGCCGTGTCGGGATCATTTGCAATGGCGCCTGGGACGCCAGGCGTCACACCGCCTGTGGTCGTGCCGTTATTGGTGTCCGCACTGTCCAAAGCTGTCGTGCCGCTCTTTTCACCCAATCGCCAGTAACTGATCGGCCCATCAGCCAGTATGGTTTGGGCGTAGGTCGAAACGATGCTGGCAGTGCTGGTCAGCGTCGGGGTCACGGTTGCGGCGACTGTCGCCGTTGGCGTGAGGGGCTGTTTGGCTGTCGGGCTAACTAGCGTTGGGGTTGGCGTAGGTGCCGCGCCCTGAGTGGCGACGTTATAGCGGGCCTGGATGCGACTCGCGGAAAGTGCCGTGTTGTAAACCGCAACTTCGTCAATGCTGCCACCGAAGAAATCGCTGCTGGCCGAACTCTTGCGCCCGATGGTCATTGGATTCGCTCCGGTGTCCATCAGGCCGCTTGGAACCTGTGTCGTGGCGACCGCTGCACCGTTTACGTACAGAGTCAGCGTCGTCCCCTGTCGCGTCAGAACGATATAGGCCCACTGCCCTGCAACTGCCGCCCCCGGCGAAATTACATCGTACAACACGCCGCTGAAGAAGATCGAACCGCGCCAGTGGTTATTGACCGTACCAATGCGATAGTTATAGACGCCTTTTTCAGCTACGGAAGTCGGATTGCCGCTCAGAGACTGCGGATTGGCCCACGCTTCCAGCGTCAGATCGTTCGCAATATCCAGGTTAGAACTGAAGGGGATGTTGATATAGCCAGTTGAACCGTCAAAGGTCATGGCGGTGTTCGGATCGCCAGCGATCGCCCCTGGCGCGCCGAGGGTGACACCGCCTGTGATCGTACCATTATTGCCGTCGGCGCTATCCGCCGCAATCGTACCGCTCGCCTCGCCTAAACGCCACCAGCTTACCGGCCCATCGCTGGATACCATCTGCGCGTAATGCTGAGTGTTCGGAGTTGGTGTAGGCGTAGGCGTCGAAGGGGCCGTTGGAGTCGGGGTTAGCCCACCAGGGGTTGTCGTAGGCAGAGAACTTGTGGCTGTGAGGGTTGGCGTAGCTGTCGCAGTGACTCCGGAAGCGATGCTGTAGCGGGCCAGGATGTCACTGGCCGCTAGTGCTCTGTCGTAGACCGCAACTTCGTCAATGCTGCCACTGAAGAAGTCGCTGCTGGCCGAACTCTTGCGCCCAATAGTCATCGGGTTGGGACCGACGTCGATCAGGCCGCTCGGAACCTGAGTCGTGGCAACGGCTGTACCGTTTACG
>DATGFK010000258.1:0-3430 GCA_035309185.1 Aggregatilineales bacterium | reverse complement strand
CCAGGTACCCGATCTCGCAGAGCATAGACGATAGTACCGAACGAGTTCAGCGGATCGGGTACCTGGGTCGTTGTCGGGATGATGGTTGGAAAAGAGGTCGGTGCGCCTTTCGTTTGCAGGATTGGCGGCAGGTTAACCGCGCGCGGGGCCGATCCAATGTTTTGCCCGGCGGACGTAAACCAGACGATCAGCATCAGCAGCGAAGCCAGCAGAACTACTGTGAACAGGCTGAGTGCTCGGTTCTGGGCCTTGAGCGGGTCCTCGTGGACGACGGGCCGCGTCAGCGCTTCAGCGGAGCGACGCGCCATGATCTCGCGACGGCGTTCCTCGCTGCTCTTATAAACTACACGCCCGGATTGAACCACCTGAAGGAAGGCCAAGACCAGTGCTTCGAGGGATCGGATAAGCGCCTGTCGTAAATAGAAGGCTTGAGCAAGAATGCTTTGGGCGCACCATGCCGCGAGGCGCAGCAGCGCGTTACTCAGTTTATCGGTCAGCCGGAAGGTGCGAACAAGCATGAAAGTCTCTGTCTCTGTCCATAAACAATGCAAAATGTAATAGGCAACGCATGGTGCGTAGGCCCGGCGACGCGATCATACTGAAGATTGGCCGGTTGTGCAATTGGCCCTGTCCGTCTAGCTTTTTACAGACGCCCTGGCTCTGCCCCGCCGGAGATTTTGCCGTCGGCGCGGCGACTGGGCAATACGGGCCTGCTGGGCAAAGTGCCAGACCTCATCGGCGATTTCCCAGACGGCATCAGGTCGCGCCAGTTTGTGCGCATTCTCGGCGCGTTCCTGGAGGAACTGAGTTCCATGTTCCAACCATTGACCGACTGCTCTGGCGGTTTTCGCCGGGCCGGGCGCATATACTCCGGCATGATTGGAGACGACATAGCTGACATTGCCGTCTTCCTGGCCCGGAATTTTGTCACTGAGGATCATGGGCAAGGCGGCCATACACGCCTCCATGATCGTCGCCGGGCCAGCTTTAGTGACCAAGAGGTCGGCGGCAACCATCATCTCAGGCATGTTGGTGACAAAGCCGTAGATATTGGTGGGGTGCTGCCAGCGCTGCGCGTTCAAGCGCTCTTCCAGCATCGCATTGCGTCCGGCGACGATGGCGAACTGAAATTCTCCAGGCAAGCGGTTGATGCGCCTGGCAATGCGGAAGAGTGGCCCCATTCCCTGGCCCCCGCCGACGAGCAAGATCGTCGGGAGTGCTCTATCCCAGCCCAGGCGTTCTCGCGCAACAGCTTTGCTTATCAGGCCATCGGCAAAGCGGGGATTCACGGGCAGGCCCGTGACCCGAAGCTTCTCCGGCGCAACGCCCAGTTGGATACCGTGATCGTAAGCGGGTTGAGTCGGAACCAGGATGCGATCCAGGCGCCGCTCATACCAGAAGGCATGGGTGGATACGAGATCTGTCACGACGCTGATGAAGGGCGGACGGCTCGGCTGTTTGCGCAGCACATTCATGGTGGGGGTGGCGAGCATGGGATGGACGCAGACAATAACGTCTGCATCCTGCTCCGAAATCAGCATCCGTTTGATCCCGCGCTGGATCGCTGCGCCGAGCGAGCTATTCAACAGGCGTACTCGTCCACGGCGATTCGACATATTGTAGCTAATTCGCCAGGCGAATTTGCCGTTTTTGATAGCCCAGGGATACATCTCAGGGAAAAACTTAAACGGGAATGGCGAATAGGAGCGAAACACATCCACAACGTTTACGATCACTTCGTCGCCATGCTTGCGGACGAGCGCATCGCGGATAGCCTCAGCCGCCGCGCGGTGTCCTCCACCCGTATCAGACATTAGAATGAGTACACGCCGCACGCTGTTCATGTTGCGATCAATTTGCCTTACTATTCATGGGGAACAGTGTCTTCCTGTCGTGAAACGCGAGTCTTGAGCGCCTTATTGAACTCTCGCCGGGGAAGCATGACGCGGCGGTCACAGCCCAGGCAACGCAAGCCAATGTCCGCCCCGACACGATATACGTGCCAGTGGTCACTGCCGCAGGGATGGGTTTTACGAGTCTGGACGACATCTCCAACCCGAACATCTACGGGCGCATTCGGCACAATATTGCCCTCGACGCAGCCAACAACTTCACACTGTTCATTATACCACTGTGAGACTAGGATATTCTGGTTCGTTCGTCATCCGTCAGGTAGCTTGTGTGTCACGGGGAACTGAAGGTGTGTTCATGAACTACATTATTGTAGACCTGGAAGCGACATGCTGGAAAACCGGAACCGACCCAGCCCGGCAGGAGATTATCGAAATTGGCGCTGTGATGTTGACGCCTGGCGCAGCACAGCCGATGCCTGAATTTGCCCGGTTCGTCAGACCGGTGAACGAGCCGGTTCTCAGCGACTTCTGTGTGAGCCTTACCGGCATTACCCAGGCGGACGTAGATGGCGCCAACCCATTCGACGTTGTATTCGGGGCGTTTGTAACGTGGATCGCTGCTGAGCCATTTACGCTCTGCTCATGGGGCGCATACGACCTGAACCAATTCAGGGTAGATTGCAGTCGGCATCAAATTGCTCTGCCCACCACGTTTGAACGACACATCAATCTGAAGAAAGCGTTCGCGCAGTGGAAAGGGATCAAACCGTGTGGCATGAAAGCAGCACTGGAAGTCCTGAACTTGCCACTTGAGGGCAAGCATCACCGGGGGATTGACGACGCCCGTAACATTGCGAAAATTGCGCAGGCGATGCTGCCGTATCTCAGAGACTACGGCGGTTTGAGTTCTCCGACGGACTATTCATCGAAGAGGTAGGTCGGCTCGGCGTAGTAGCGGACGCGCTTTTCGGCCAGCCGGGATTGCAGCCAGGCGTGAAGGTTTCTATTCTTCTGTTCGAGCGTCTCGCCGTTTTCGTGGAGCGCTTCAAGCGGGTAATGCAGGCGCATGGCGCGACCCTTGATGATGTGACGGCTAATTCCCGGCGGCAAGTGGACTCCATCGCGGGCGGCTACCAGTATTTCGACGGGCTGGTATTGGGGGAAAACGACAATGGCAACGGCGTCCGGATACAGCCTACGTGCCTCGCCAATGGCGTCCGTACTGATACGGTTCAGCACCCCGCGACTCTTGTAGGTATCCACGATCTGTTGTAGTTGGCGCGTGCGTTCAGCCATGGTCACGGCCTTGGATTTCAACGTGTAGCAGTTGCCATCGCCAAGTACCGTGTATGCCAGCACATCGCGCCGGGCCAACGACGCGCGCGCCGTTAAGAGATCGTCGCAGGCGACCTCCAGGCTGTCGATCTGGCAGATATTGCGCAGGAACTTGAACCAGGACATTCCGCTGACGATATGGTGCCAGGTTTCGAGCTGTACCTCATCACTCTCATAGTCCACAACCTGCACCAGGATATATTCATAACCAAGAGTGCCCAGCGCGAAGTGGCGATTGGCGC
>DATGFK010000257.1:0-2389 GCA_035309185.1 Aggregatilineales bacterium | reverse complement strand
TGATCCTCCTCGCCCGCCCCAAGGGGCTATTTGGCCGGGAAGCCTGAAAGCCGAATGATGACCACATCCGCTGTCCAGAAGTCGCGCCGGTCTAGCCTGTTCTACATTGCCGTTATTGTCCTATTGCTTTTGCTCCCCTATATCATCGGATGGTTTACCGGCGACAGTCCCTATGGCTTGAACGGGCGGCCCGTGGGCAATTCGGTGTACTGGCAGGGCATCCTGATCGAAACCTTCATCGTGGCGATCCTGGCGATCAGTTACAATCTGCTGTTTGGCTTTACGGGTGTCATTTCGTTTGGTCACGCACTGTTCTTTGGGATCGGCTGCTACGTTTTAGGCATCTTCACCGATAAACTCGGCCTGGGTGACAACATCGCGCTGCCGCTTGGTGTGCTAGCCGCACTCCTTATCTGCGGGGGCCTCGGACTGCTGGTTGGGCTTGTGTCGCTTCGGTTGCGCGGCGTGTACTTTGCCATGTTCACGCTGGCCGTGGCAGAGATGGCTGCGATTTACTTCAGCCGCCTGCCTGCTACTGGCTCCGAGGACGGGTTCCGCGTCACGGTTCCTGCATTTCTGAATGCCACCAGCAACCGGCTCGGTTATTACTATCTTGTCCTGGTTCTGTTCGTGCTGGTGTATGCGTTGGTTCAACGTCTGATCGGCTCACCCTTCGGCGCGATCCTCCTGGCGATCCGCGAGAATGAACAGCGCGCTCAGGCCATTGGCTATAACACGTTGACCTTCAAACTACTGGTGATCATGCTGGCTGGAATGCTGGCGGCGCTCGCCGGAATCTTGCAGGTCATCTATAACCGCAAGGTAGACCCCAGCTATTTGAGCATCAGCTATACCGTCGATCCCCTGTTGATGACCATCATCGGCGGTGTTGGCACTTTCAGTGGACCGGTCATCGGCGCGGCGATCCTCCATTTGAGTGACCGCTTGCTTCGGGATGCACAGATCACCATTGGCAGCCTGAACATTAACATTGGCGCAAGCTGGACGCTGATCCTGGGAATCGCTTTTATCGTCGTGGTACTGGTTTTTCCACAGGGGATTTCGCAGTTGTGGTTGGGGCGAGGGAGCGACCAGGGCGGCACTTTGCTGCGGCGCTTACGGCCAAAAGCGCTGCCCCAGGCGCCCTCTCAAGAATTGGACTCGAAGCAACCTACCTAGAGCAAATGCAGGGTTCTAATTCCTCAGACGCCGTCAACAAGGGGCAAAGAAGTGCTCTGGAAGTCCCTCCTCCACAGAGGGAGGAGGGGTGGTTGGGGCAACTAAACCGTGCGATCCAGCTCTTGCTGCATCTTTTTCAGATAGACGAGCAGTTCTTCAGAGGACGCACCGCGTTGGACATTTTCAATCAGGTGGCCGAGCGTGCTGCGGCAAAATTCGGTGACGCGCTCAAGGGTTTGAGTACGATCCGACAGTTCGGCCTGGATACGACGTTTGGTCGTGACGTTGCAGAGCATAATTTCTGTGCCGACGTACTTACCCTGGTCGTCCTTGCTGGCAACGCTGGAACAGGCCACAAAAACCGGCGATTTGACCTTGTTATACAGCGACAATTCTCGTTCCCGGACAAAACCATCCTTGCGAACATCCTCGAACAGGTGCTTTTCGTCGTCTGGGGTCGCCCACATATAGGATGGCAGCGGTTTATTGAGCAGTTCTGCCGGGTCTTCGATGCCCATCATGCGGAGGAAGTAGGGATTGGCATAGACGACCTTGTTTTCCGCATCAGTAAACACAATGCCGTCGTGGGCATTATGGTGGAAGTTCAGGTCGGCCATCGCACGTTGCAGGAAGTTCTTTTCCATCAGCACGCTGACAAAAGCTGCCTGGGTCGTTTCCAATTGCCGGCGCAGTGTCGTAGTATCATCAGAAGTCGGGGCAGTGGTTGATGTTTGAGGTATTGCGGTCATGATGGTTCCCTATCTATTTTTTAGCTTTACGATTTGCAATAGAAACAAAGTATAGTATAAGTTCAGCAGTCCCAAACGTTTGTTGAGGTTGAATAAGCGTTGCGTTAAGAGTCGGAAGAATATTAATTATAAAATCCAATACCGAAACCATTTCGCCCTCCAACTGGCTGCATGAGAAGCCGATACAATAGACGAAAAACGAGTGTTAGACAGCGGTAGGAAAGAGTCTCTATGCCGGTCAAAACTGCGGTCATCGCCATCGGCGGCAATTCCCTGATCCCCGACAATAGCAAGCGTGAAATGAAATACCAATGGGATGCTGTGCGCGAGACGTGCGGGCACATCGCCTTGATGGTCAAAGAAGGGTGGCGAATCGTCATCACGCACGGGAATGGCCCCCAGGTGGGCTATATCCTGCGGCGGGCCGAACTTGCCGCGCCCGAAGTCCATACCGTGCCGCT
>DATGFK010000256.1:0-4251 GCA_035309185.1 Aggregatilineales bacterium | reverse complement strand
ACCGATATGTGTCAGTGTGCGCTGGATCAGTTCGGCCACCTGCACAAATTCGCCTTCGCCAAAACCGCGAGTCGTACAGGCGGGTGTGCCTACCCGCAATCCAGAGGTAATCCAGGGCTTTTCGGTATCATAAGGGATGGCGTTCTTGTTGGTCGTAATGCCGACCTCGTCCAGTTCGTTCTGCGCTTTCTTGCCCGTGACCTGCTGCGGGCGAAGATCGATCAGCATCAGGTGATTGTCCGTACCGCCGGAAAAGAGCGTAAAGCCGCGCTCTACAAATGCCGCTGCAAAGGCCTGCGCATTTTTGCGAATCTGCTGCTGATAGGTCTTGAAGGAGGGTTCCAGCGCTTCTTTGAAGGCAACAGCCTTTGCCGCAATGACGTGCATGAGCGGCCCGCCCTGAGTGCCGGGGAAGACCGACGAATCGAGCTTCGGAGCCAGTTCTGGATCGTTGGTCATGATCAACCCGCCGCGCGGCCCTCGCAGGGTTTTATGCGTGGTCGTGGTCACAACATGCGCGTGACCCACTGGTGTGGGATGTTCGCCCGCAACCACCAGCCCGGCGATATGCGCAATGTCGGCCATGAGCAGCGCGCCTACTTCGTCGGCAATCTGGCGCATCCGCGCAAAGTCAATGATTCGCGGGTAAGCGCTGGCCCCGGAGGTGATCAGTTTGGGCTTGTGTTCGTGGGCAAGGCGCGCCAATTCATCGTAATCAATCCGGCCCGTTTCTTTGTCCACGCCGTAGAACTGAACCTTGTAAAACTTGCCGCTGAAGTTGACCGGAGAGCCGTGCGTAAGGTGGCCGCCCTGGTCGAGCCGCATCCCCAGGATGGTGTCGCCGGGCTGTAGGAGCGCCGTAAAGACCGCGATATTGGCCTGCGCGCCAGAATGGGGCTGGACGTTGGCGAACTGTACGCCAAACAGCTTTTTGGCCCGTTCAATCGCCAGGACTTCCACCATATCCACGTATTCGCAGCCGCCGTAATAGCGTTTGCCCGGCAATCCCTCCGCGTACTTGTTCGTCAGCACGGAGCCTTGCGCTTCCAGCACGGCGCGCGAAACAATATTTTCAGATGCGATCAGTTCGATCTTGTTGTGCTGGCGCTGTTCTTCTTTTTGAATGACCTCGAATACTTCCGGGTCTACTGCCGCCAGCGGCAGCACGCGATCCTTCAGCGCAGGGTTAACAGTTTTCTCAATGGTTGCCATCTTCAGTTCCTCCTGACACGGCTTTCTAATGCCGATTATAGACCGATTTATGCAGGCTGGCGGATTCCATCCATAATTTCCGCCGCCATCTCATACTTTCCGAAGGGTGGGATCAGATACGCACCCTGGGCCAGCCCCCGCAGATCGCGCAGCAGTTCCTGGGCAATGGCGACTCCGGTCTGTGGCGCGGTTTCGCCCGCCACATTGATCCTGTTCATGGTCGCTTCTGGAATGACGATGCCTGGCACTTCGTTATGCAGGAAAGCCGCATGGCGCGCGCCGTACAGCGGTAACACGCCAACCAGCAGGGCCAGCTTCAAAGGTTCGCTGTAAACCTGTTCATAGCGTTTGCGGAAGGTCTCGACGTGGGCAGCGTCAAAAACCGTCTGGGTCAGGGCAAAATCCGCCCCGGCCTCGATCTTCTTGCGCAGCGTTTTGATCTCGGCGTCCAGGTCTTGTGCGACGATGTTCAGCGCACAGCCCACCAGGAAGCGCGTCGGCTGCCCGATGGAATTGCCTGCCTGATCCTTGCCTGCATTCAAGCCCTGCTTGATCAACTTGATCAGGCCCGAAGGCACTACATCATAATTGTCATTCGCATTCGGGTAATCGCCAATGTGAGTGGGATCGCCCATGACTACGAAGATGTTACGCACGTTTAAGGCATGTGCCGCCAGCAGATCGCCCTGGACGCGCAGCAGGTTGCGCCCGCGCGTGGGGAAGTGCAGCACCGTCTCCATATTCAACCGATCCTGGATCAGATGGCAGACGGCCCAGGGACTCATGCGCATCCGGGCCATCGGGCTATCAGACACGTTGATCATGTCCACGCCGGATTCTTGAAGTAGTTGCGCCGATGCGATCACCTTCTGAGCCGTGAAACTGCGCGGCGGCGCCATCTCGACGGTCACGACGAACTTGCCCGCTTCAAGCTTCCGGGCCAATTCTGTCGGCTGCTCGACGGCGACGGCCAGATCATGTCCGTTCTGGAGTGGCAGCGGTACCACCAGCGATTGTGTCCGGTTGGGCGCATCGAGCGCCTTGCGCATCTCATGGATGTGTTGAGGCATCGTGCCGCAGCAGCCGCCAATGACGGTGACTCCGAAGTCGCGGAAGGCAATGGCGTAGTCGCCAAAATATTCTGGCGTGGCCGGGTACATAACGCGCCCGCCGACGGTCTCCGGGAACCCGGCGTTTGGCATGGCCGAGATCGGCACGTCTGGCTCGACGGTGCGCATAATCTGGGCGATACGGGCCAACTGCGACGGCCCGCCGCTGCAATTCACGCCGATCACGTCTGCGCCCACCTCGGCCAGCGTATTGGCAACCTCACGCGGGGCATCGCCCAACACCGTGCGGTCATCGCGTGTGAAGGTCATTGAAGCAATGATCGGGATGCTTGGCGCAACAGCCCGTGCGGCCTTGATGGCCTGCTGTATCTCGTCCAGGTCGGTAAAGGTTTCGAGGACGAACACGTCCACCCCGGCAGCGGCCTGTGCCGCTAACTGCTCTCGGAACACCTCGAAGACCTGCTCTGGCTGCACCCGCCCATAAGGGGCCATACGCGCGCCCGTTGGCCCAACCGATCCGCCCACGTAGACAGCCTTTTCCGAGCGCTGCACCGCATCGCGGGCCAGACCAACTGCTGCCGCGTTGATGGCCGCCACCTGGTCGGCCAGGCCATGTTCTAGCAGCTTGAATCGATTCGCGCTGAAGGTATTGGTCTCGATCAGTTCCGCGCCCGCCTCGATAAAGGCCTCGTGGATGCGAGTTACACGCTCCGGGTCGGACATGTTTAGCTCGTCAAAACAGGCATTGAGTGGCTCCCCGGCGTGATGGAGCATCGTGCCCATTGCGCCGTCGGCCAGCAGAGTCCCCTGCCGTAGTCGTTCAGTGAATGCAATCGTTGGCTTCATGCGTAAATCCTTCTTCCCCGTCTAAATGACTGCCTGCGGCCCTGGCTTCACACAGGACGCACTGCCCGAATCGTGGAAGGTTTTCCCCGCCACCGAAATGAACTCCCAATCGTAACTACCCGGATGGAGCGTCATCTTCAACACGCCCCAGGTCGAGTTATCGTAGACCTCGCTATTTGGCGCGTCGGGACTGCCCTTTGTCTTGATTTGGGGAGCCAGGAAGGCTCCGCCCGTGCCGACGATAAACTCCCGAATGCCTCTGCCCGGGTCCGCCCGTCCCGTGGGCGACTGTGGCGCAAAGCGCTCGTAATAGTGGATATGCCCGTTAATGACGACATCGGCGCTGTATTCATAGAGCAATATCCAGAACTGTTTCACGCTGTAGCCGGTGTCGCCCGGATGCGTACTGAAGACCGGGTGGTGCCAGAAGGCCAGCGTGCAGGTACTATGATCAGCTTGCAGATCGGCCCGCAGCCATTGGCCCTGCGCACCAACCACCCGGGCGTCAACGTTGCTATCCAGCGAAATGATGTGCCACGTACCGAGATTGAAGCTGTAGTGACCACGATTCGGCGGCCCGGCGAGTTTGCCAAAGTAGTCATAGTAGGGCTGAGCGTAGGGTGTCACGTAATCATGATTGCCGGGCGCAGGCCGAGTTCGGCTCTTGAAACGTCCCCAGCTTGGCGCGTAGCAGTTGGCAAAATCCGCTACGCTTCCGGTTTCGTAGGCTTCGTCGCCTGCTGCCAGCACAGTACCGGGAATATTCTCGACCAGGGCCGCAGTCTGCTCATCGCCCGGTGAACTGCACGCGGCAATGTCGCCCGCCGCAATAATCACCGGATCGCCGGCCGGGGTGGCCGGTGGCGTCTGGGCGTGGATCGGCTGTGGCAAAACGATAAACACAAGCATTCCAGCGAGCATCAGGTAATGGCCTGAAATTGAAAGGGGTTGGGTTCTTCTTTCCACCGCTAGGCTCCCGCCAGCGCGAAATCTACGGCGGCCTGCGCATGGATGGCCGTCGTATCGAATGCCGGGACGCTGCAATCACTTTGCTTGATCAGCAGCGTGATCTCGGTGCAGCCCAGGATAATTCCCTGCGCGCCTCGCTCGATCAACTACCCGA
>DATGFK010000255.1:0-4082 GCA_035309185.1 Aggregatilineales bacterium | reverse complement strand
CTCACTAATACCAGACGTTACTCGGCCCCCGTTTTGGAACGGTTTCCAAGACGAGGACGGCGTTGTCGGATTTCTGCTGAACGCCCCAGGTGTGGTATCCGGCGGCGCGGAACGCTTGCAGCACGTCCGCCTGCATGAGTTCCGATGCGTACTGCTGGGCCGCTTCCAGCGCGTTCGCCGCGTTCTGAGCCTGGCCGCTGCGCGTCTGCTTGTAGACTTTGATGCGCTCCGCCCTGAAATACAGGTCTCCTCCGGCGACACTCAGCATCGGGTCGCCGCCAGGCCGCCACTCGCCGACGCCCTGGATGCCGCACTCGACCAGGTAGGTGCGCAGACCCTCGCGCGTCTCCTGACTGCCTCGCAGGCGCTCTTCTAGGTTGATGGCGACCTGCGCGCCTTGCACTACGATCCCGTCGCATGGCATATCTTTGCTCCTTCCTTTCCATCGACTTGATGTATATTAATATATAACATAAATGTAATAGCGTCAAGGCATATACCGCAGAGCGTCGGGCAAATTTGGAGATTGGTCGGAAAATCAGAATTGCCGCGTGAGACGGTAGAATGGAGCAGTTCCGGCGGGGAATCGAACAATGCCCAGCAAGGGATAAGCATGGCGATAAAACTGGCATGGGAAGATGACGCGCTCTGGCTGCAATTTTGCGGCGAGTGGGCCTGGGCAGAGTACGATCAGGCTGTTGACGACGCCTGCACCCTGCTCGGCGAAGAAGCGCGGGCGATCTGCCTGGTCTTTAACCTGTTGGATGGTCCGATCATGCCACTCGAAGCCGTGTTCACATACCTGCGACGCAGCGCAAGAGTGCTGAAGGTCGAGCAGTTGATCGTGATAGGGGCCAACGCCAGCGTGAAGGGACTGCTCTATGTTTTTGCCAGAACGAATGCAGCGCTTGGCTGGACGCCGGTGTTTGTCTATTCGCCAGAGGAGGCCAGCAGTTTCCTGGCAAGCTGGCGGCAGCGGGGAGGTTTGGCGTGATGGCTCCCTGGCGCAAGGTGTTCACATCCGGCATGATAGCGTGGCCGGGTACTGAAACGAAAAGCGCCCTACTCAGGGCGCTTCGTCTGTTCGGCCTGTTTTGCGGCCCTACGCGCTTCGATGCGTTTGCGGAAGTCTTCAAACGTCTCGGCTTTGCCCTCACGGATGAGTTCTTCCATGAGCGCCTTGCCTGCGGCCTCTTTGTCAGCGATTTCCTGATCGATCTGCTCTTTGTGATCGAAGTAGTACGAGAGCGCAGCGTAAACCTGGCCGGGCGTGAGATCGAACGCGTCAACTATGTAGTCAACGGTTAGTTCACTGTTGTAATCCCCAGCAATGTCGTGGACGGTGATTCCCTTACCGAGAATACGAGGCCGTCCGCCGCGTATCTCTGGATCAACGACAAGATGCTCAATTGCTAACTTTGTATCCATTCCAAACCCTTTCATCGAAGGGGCAGATAACGAACCTGATGTTCCCATTCGTCAGGTTCGCTGCACTCGATCAGCAGCAAAATCTCGTCGATTACTAGGCTCAAGGGGAGATCGCGTCTGACTTCGAACAATCCTGGCATCCTTTTCCCGGCAGCAATACGTTCGTATGCGAAGCCCACCAGGGTTTGAACATCGTGAGAAAATAGCACACGACCCGCGTTGGCGGCCCAATCCAAGACGGTTGGATCGTCTACTCCGGCCAGTCCTACATCCTGCACTCGAAGGAGATCCAGATTCGGATTGTGGCGCAGCAATCCCCGCAGAATGACATAGTTAAAGTTTTCATCGAAAAGCGGATGCAGCGCCATCGGCCGTGCTTGGCCCGCCTCGCCAGTAGGCGTTCACGTATGCCCACAGGACTAAACCGGGCCTCAACTTCCCGCCGGATTTGTTCGCCACGCTGCCGATATTCGCTCAGATAGACGTCCACGGTCTGTTTCTCGTGCAGATAGTAGTTGAGTACAGCGTATACGTCCGTTAGCGCAAGTGAAGGATATTGTTCGACGATTTCTTCGGCGCTTGCGCCTTCATTGAAGGCTCCTACCACCGTGTCCAGTGTCACGCGCGATCCCGTGACGCGCACCACACCATCTTCCTTGATTTCCAGCGGAACAGGTGGCGCTTGAATAACCAGATTCATGATTATCCCTCTCGTCTATCCTGGTTTGTATTATACACGACGACTTCGTCTGGTTGTGGGGCGAGATCGCCTGTTGCCTGCACCTTCTGGCTTTGTTTGGACAGGGCTTGGAGTTACGAGCAAAGTGTCGTTTCCATTTGTAGGCAGCGCTGGGCGCTCAAGATCGCGGCTGAGCAGCCAAGCTTGCCAGTCATTCCAGGTCGGTTGTGCTGTATTGGTGCGATTTCGCGTCATGACCGATTCCTACCCCTATTGTTGATCCCGGACTCGCAAGCTATAGGGAATGTTCAGCGCCAAGGCCGTGGCGCAGCTCCACTAGCCAACCTAGATCTGATCCAAACACACTCTCTGCCCAGCGACATGAGCGAACCAATAAGTCAACGACACGATCCCATTTGCGGTTATATTGAGTTTCCAACGTTCTGACTACTACCGGCGCTTCGGCGGCTACGTTTCTGAAAGCCGCATGAAAAGCCACATTGCCAGGCTGCGCATGAAGACGAAGCGCTATGCTTTCTGGAAAGCGCTTGGTTCGCAAGCAGTGCAAGATGTCCTGGAACGCCAGAGTGCCGCTTATGAGCGCTTTTTTGAGCGCAAAGCTGGACGACCTTCGTTCAAAAAAGTCAAGCGCTACAAGTCTTTCACCCTCAAACAAGCTGGCTGGAAATTCCTTCGCGTCAACGAGAATGTCCAGAAAAAGAGCGGCAAGTACACTCGCGCTCGTGGCGTGATCGAGATCGACGGCAGGTCTTACAAGTTCGTGCAGCATCGCCTGATGGGTGGTGAAATCAAGACCGTGTGTGTCAAGCGGGACGGCGCGGGTAGACTGTGGTTGTGCTTCAGCGTCCTGGAAACCATCTCTGTGCCGGAAGGAGTCAGCGTGAGTCACATCGGCGGCTTCGACTTCGGCTTGAAGGTATTTCTGATGGACAACGAGGGCCGCGCCTGGATGAATCCGCTGTTCTTGACGGGCGAATTGATACGCATCAAATGGCTCAATCGCTCCGTGTCGCGCAAGGTTGAAGGTAGCCACAACAAAAAAAGCGTACAGTGGCTCCTGTCTCGTGTTCATATTGGCATTGCCGACAAACGGCGGGACTTCCACTTCAAACTGGCTCATGCTCTATGCGATGAATACGATGTATTGGTCTTTGAGGACTTGAACCTGAATGGGATGAAGAAGCTGTGGGGTCGCAAGGTCAGCGACCTGGGCTTTGGCGCGTTTCTGAAAATCCTCCATCACGTCGCACTCAAGCGGGGCAAGCATGTCGTCACCATTGACCGCTTCGAGCGCACCACCTCCATCTGTAGCGCTTGTCGCCACAAGCAGCCTATTGAGTTGCGAGAGCGAACCTTCTGCTGTGAGCGTTGCGGTCTGCACATGGATAGA
The DNA here is from genome assembly GCA_035309185.1 of Aggregatilineales bacterium. GTDB lineage: Bacteria > Chloroflexota > Anaerolineae > Aggregatilineales > UBA2796 > DATGFK01. The sequence goes on along the minus strand of DATGFK010000255.1, from coordinate 564 downwards.
GACTATAACGCCGCCGTGAATATTTTCTATGTCGGTCTCCTTTTGTACGCCGGGGCATCGGCGTCTACTGGCCGAGTGGTCGTCAGACCTGCGCGAGCAGGCAGCCCTGTTTGAAGCCAGAAGCCCCTGCGATTGATCCATGGTGCGTATGTCACTTACCAAATGAGAAGCGATGTGAAGTATTGTGTTATGTGGTGGTCCATTGACGTTAAAAGATAAAGTCCTTACAGTGATACGAAATGTAAAAAGTGTTGCGTTTATATTGATTGCAAGCTAGATCGAGTGAAATAAATTTCATAACCGTTTGAAATGGACTGTGATCATTCCATGGAGCCAACACAAAGGATTGTCTAGCTAGTCGGAATAGAAAATCTCAATTGAGCCAAGGAACAGCATCATGTCATCATTCTTCCGCGTCGGCATCAAATTGATGAATCATCTCAAGTATCCGCAGAAATTCCTGCTGGTTGGGTTGGTTCTGGTGTTGCCCCTGGCAGTGGTTCTGAGCTTGTTCGTTTATCAGATCAACCTTGTGATTGATTTCGCGACCAAAGAGCAGCTTGG
>DATGFK010000254.1:0-5204 GCA_035309185.1 Aggregatilineales bacterium | reverse complement strand
GACAGGGAATAGGCCCTTAGCAGTGATTGGAAGTCTGAGCAGTTGTTTGTCCTCAAGCAGTCGCTGGAATTGTATGACTTCTGCTCGATAGTTGTGATTCACTCGACAGGCGAGAATCATGTGACACCCATATACTGTTTAGCGAATAAAGTGTCCAAAACAGAAGCGACCGTGAAACCGTGTTGGAGTTGGTCATCGACGAAGGCGCGATGTGGCCGGTTGCTTGCGTGCTGAAGAAGTTGACTGGCACCGAAGAGGCAAAGATCGTCGCGCTCGTGAAGAAAGCAGCAAGCTGAGGACGGACCCAGGATACAGCAAAATCATGATTCAGGCGGGGTGTGAACCACCGGCTCAGGGCAAACCATTCGCATGAGAATTCCATGAGTGGCATCAGGCTCCTTAATTTATTCGCGCTTGTCATCGAACTGCTCCACCCGACCCCTTCCAGCGCTACAGGCCTGGATCAATCTTTTTCGATTCTCTTTCCCTATCCGCCCAACGGTGATGTGGCTCTCTTGCATAACGCCCAGGTCGCGCTGGGCCAGATGCAGGCCTTCTTTGACCGGATACCCTTCAAAGTAGGCGACACCTACTCGTTTGACCAGGACGTGCTGGGCGGGGGACTGTCCAGCAGCCTGGGCTACACCGATCCCGGCAACGGCTTCGGCTACGGGATCAGCATCGCCGCCTCGGCACTGAACGTGCTGGTGCATCAGGCAACCTTCTGGGCCAGCGATGGCACGCAGCGGCCTATCTTTCGGCAGGTGCGCGCTGTGCCGGTCAAGAACGATCCGGCGTTGGGGATATACGGCGTAGATGTGTATTTTTCGCAGTCTGGAATTGCGGATTACGCCTGGTCGCTCAACGCGGACTATCACGGCCCGTCGCCACGGATCAGCGGCACGTCGGACGGTTCCGCGATCACCCTCAGCGTGGCCTACGCCAACCAAAGCGCGCCGAAGCTGACCCGCGCCTCGCTGACTCAATCATTGGCCGCGTTGATCGGCAAGCAGCGGATCGGTGTCACCGTGATCCCTGTGGCGCAGCCTGACGCAGCCATCCGAGTCCACGACGACGATCAGACGCCGATTGCCTCGGCCTGGAAGGGGCCGGGCCTGCTGTACTTCCTCGCCAACGTCAGCCCGGAAGTCTGGCGCAACCTGCCCATACAATACTGGAAGGTTCAGAATGGCGCCGAAATCCCGGCGCAGTATCAGGTCATCTGGCGAGCCTACCACGACATCCTGTACGACGTGTACATCATGGCCGTTTTCAGCGGAAATCACGAAGCGGGCAACGTGCTGGCCTACGTCTACCGTGCCTTGCAGGCCAACGGCAAAGTGGATGCGTCTAGCAATGCGATCCGCGCCTTCAACGATTGGAGCCAGCAGGTTGTCGGCAGCAGCGCGGCGTCAGGGCTGTACGCCTGGCGCTACGGCGATCTCGAAGGCGGCGACATCGTGGATGCTCGTTATGCGGATCGCCGTCTGGTCGTCGGCGGCGATCTGCTGTTCTATGCCAACACCTATTCGGCTCACGACCTGGCTCTGTTCTACCTGTACCTGGCGCGGCAGGGCAAAGCGCAGGGTTTCTACGACCCTGCTGTCGAACTGCTGTCCATCCACAACGCGATCATAAGCAAGATTGAGGGCCAGCTTCCGCCCGGAGCGCAAACGGCCAACAAACCCGGCTATTTTGGCCCCGGCAGCCCCGAAAGCCTCGATCATGACGTGTACAACGACGCGGGCCTGCTAATCCTGCCCGACGGGCGAATGTACGTCGTGGTGTTCACCGCCTTCGACGCCGTAGACCTAGAAAGCGACGTGGTCGGACTGGTAATACGCGATCTGGCGGATCACCCCTTTACATCCCTGCCCCGCCGCACAATCTGATCGCCATAACGTCCGCGCAGGTTATCCAGCGCGTTCTTGAGCGGTGGAGGCTCTGCGACGTTTTTCGGGCTCACATTCTCCGGCGCCCCGTCCCATAACTCTAGCTGCTGCGTGACCGGCGCAAAGTTGCTCACGCCGACGCCGATCAGGCGGATGGCCCGCTTCCCATTCCAGGTCTTTTGCAACAGGGCCAGGGCCGCTTGGTACACGTCAATGTCCTGGTCGGTGCGCGCTTTGAGCGTGGTCTGGCGCGTGAGGGTCGTGAAGTCCGACCAGCGCAGTTTGAGCTTGACCGTGCTGCCGCGCAGTTCCTCGTGGCGAAGCTGCTGCCCGACCCCTTCGCACAGTTCCAGGAGCATTCGTCGCAGCAGTTCGTGATCGTTCACGTCGCGCTCGAAGGTCGTCTCGCGGCTGATAGATTTCGTCTCGCTTTCGGATTCCACCGGGCGGTCATCCAGGCCCCGCGCGTGGCGGGCCAGGTCATAGCCGTGCTTGCCGAAGCGCTGCACCAGTTCGATCTCCGGGCGCGTCACCAAGTCGCCGATGGTGTGGATGCCGATCTCGCCCAGTCGTTCAGCCGTCTTGGGGCCGACACCCCATAACTGGCGCGCGGGCAGCGGAGCCAGGAACGCCGCTTCCTCGCCCGGTGGCACGACCAGGATCGCGTTGGGGGGATTGTCTGTTCCGGCGTCCGCCTTCACCGTGTCTTTGCCGATGTTGTTGGCGATCTTGGCGACCAGTTTGTTGCTCGCCACGCCCAGCGAACACGGCAGATGGAATTCGCCGTTGATGCGCTGCTGTACCTGGCGGGCCAACGTCTCGGCTTCCTGCGGCAGCGCCGTCACGTCGAGAAAGGCTTCGTCAATTGAAAGCTGCTCGACCAGGGGCGTCAGGCTACGCAGGTAGGCCATCACCTGGCGCGATGCGTCCGAATAGGCGCTGCGGTGATGCGGCACAATCAGCAGTCCAGGGCAGCGGCGCACCGCCTCGCGCATGGGCATGGCGGAATGCACGCCGTGGCGACGTGCCGGGTACGAACACGAGGCGACCACGCCACGCTTGTCTGGTTCGCCGCCGACGGCGAAGGCTTTGCCTCGCAGGGACGGGTCGCGTAGTTCTTCAACGCTGCAAAAGAAGGCATCCAGGTCAAGGTGTAGAATCTTGCGAGGCATTGCCAAGTCGCCAGTCAACCTGATCGTCAACGTGATCCCAATGATACCATGCTTTTGAACGCCTGTTCTGAATAGTTTGTTTTCTCACGTATTCAGCGCTATCCTACGGCAACACCACTGCACCCAAAACGCAACTCCTCTGTCTCGGCATTCCTTGAATGGGTTTACCAGCACAAAAAGGTCAATTCTGCATGACTATCACGATACAGGAAGCGATCAATGCCATCATTTCTGCTGTCCCCAGCGCGCCTTTTCAGCAGACTGTCGATTCGATCAAACTGGGCGATCCCTCGCAGCCGGTGCGCGGCATCGTCACCACCTTTCTGGCGAGCTACGAGGTCATCCAGAAGGCCGTACAGCTTGACGCCAATCTGATCATCGCCCACGAGCCGCTTTTCTATAATCACCTCGATAAAACCGATTGGCTGAAGGAGGATGCGGTCTACCAGGCGAAACGCCAGCTTGTCGAAACCAGTGGCCTGGTCGTTTGGCGTTTCCACGACTATATGCACTCGATGCGACCCGATCCCGTGTTTATGGGAATCCTCCAGGCGCTCGGATGGCAAGACTATGCGAAATTTCCAGACTTGACCTGCCAGATCCCGCCCGTGACGCTGAGAGAACTGGTGGACACCGTCAAAGCTAAACTGGGAATCCAGACGCTGCGCTTCATCGGCGATCCCGATATGGAGTGCAAGACTGTCGCCCTGATGCCTGGCTTTCCGCCAGTAGAGTATCAGGTCGGACTCTTGAACCAACCAGGTGTTGACGTGATCATCTGCGGTGAAATCCACGAGTGGGAAACCAGCGAATATACGAGAGATGCTATCCGCGTGGGACAGAAAAAGGCACTGATCGTCAGCGGACATGCCGCCAGCGAAGAAGCGGGGATGCGGGCGATGGTTCCCTGGCTGCAAGAACGCCTGCCGAATGTGCCGATTCAGTTTGTCCCAACGGCGACTCCGTTCCAATATCTGTAGGGCCGTTAATTCGCAGGCTCTTGCGCATATTGTGTGATCTGTGCGGCAATGGCAAGCAGTTCATCGCGCAATTCGGGCGGGTCAATCACCGTCAGCGGGCAGCCGAGCGCAATCAGCCTATGCGCCATCTCGTTAAGATCGCGGATGGAAGCGCGCAGCCGTATGCCTTTCTCGTTCTGGACGAGGGATGCCAGCTCGCGTGGAATACGAAGCCGGGCCACATCCAGCGGCATGTCGAGCAGAACTTCGACGTTCCAGCGATCCGGGATTGCTTCAAACGAACTCAATGCATACTCCATCGCATCGAAGCCGGACGGCGCCGTAAAGCGTGTATCCAGCAGAATGACCCTCTCGATACGATCCAACCGGAACGTACGCAGGGCATGTCGCAGATGACAATAGCCGACTGCGTACCATTGTTCCAGGTGGCAGATTACTGCATACGGCTCAAAGATGCGTTCCGTCGTTTCGCGCGTTCGGTAGCCCAATCTGACCTGCTGGCACTGGCGAACCGCCAAACTGAGATTGGCGAGGATACCGCCCTCAATACTGGAGCCGTGCAGCGGAAGCGGATCGTCCATTTGCGTGCTTTCGACCAGGGCACGCAGCCGCTCCCGCAGGGTAAGTGGCAGCACGCGCTCCACTTTCGACAGCGCGCTTGCCACGGCTGTTTGTGCCCCTGCTAATTTGGATCGGCGTGCCAGGAGCAGTCCGAGCGTGAGCACGAGCACTTCCTCGTCGGTGAACATGAGTGGCGGCAATTTGAAGCCGGGACGCAGCATATATCCGCCATAGCGCCCGATTTCCGAGTCAACCGGAATGCCAATATCTTGAAGCGTAGTGATGTAACGCCGCACCGTTCGCGCGTCTACTTCTAAGCGCGCGGCAAGTTCTTGCGCAGTCATCTGCCCGTGCGTTTGCAGCAATTCGAGCACGCTCAAAACACGCGCCGTTGGACGATAAACCATACGCCCTCCCATAAGGGATCGATTCTGTCCACCTTTCGGTATAGCATAGATTTAAGGAAAACGTGTCACAGGAGCAAATGATGACTCAGCTATCGCTTGATGCGCAGCGCAAAGCGGGCGCTTTAATCAAACAGCAGGCGCGCCCCCTGGAACAAAAACTGTACGTCTATCACTTTGAACATGGCTCGGTTG
>DATGFK010000253.1:0-3100 GCA_035309185.1 Aggregatilineales bacterium | reverse complement strand
GTATTCGAAGACGGCGCGCAGGCTTCGCTGGCGTTCGGGCATGTCCCGCTGCTCGGTTGCCAGGAAGTCGAGGCTGTGGGTGATCTCGTCGGCGATCTCCTGGAGGGACAGCGTGCCGACCCAGGCTGCCGCCAGCAAAATTCCCAGCGGCATCCCCTGTACCAGGCGGCAGATACGGGCCACGTAGTCGAGGTCGGCGGCCTGGAGTTCAAAGCCGGGACGCGCCCGACGCGCACTCTGCACGAAGAGTTTCACGGCGCTGTAATTCAAGGCGTCTTCGGGCGTTTCCCAGGCCGGGAAGTCCATACCGCCCAGGACAAAAACCGTCTCTCCGCCGAGGTTCAAGCGTTCACGGGACGTGGCAATGATCTTCATGTCAGGTGCGGCCTGCAAGATCTCGCTGACGATCCCGACGCCGTCCAGCACATGCTCAAAGTTATCCAGGATCAACAATGCTTGCCGGTCACTCAGGTAGTCAAGGATTTGTTGGGCAAGGGATCGCCCATCCTGTTGCATTGGGTAGTTCAGGGCTTCAGCGATGGCAGGTACGACGTGTTCCGCCGAGCCGAGCGGGGCCAGCGGCACAAACCATGCCCCACCAGGGAAATCCGAGAGCGTCCTGGTCGCCGCTTCAAGACCCAGGCGCGTCTTGCCCATCCCGCCAGGGCCGAGGATCGTTACCAGGCGCGTGTCCGAGTCGGCCATGAATTTGCCCAGCGCCGCCAGTTCATCCACCCTGCCCACAAAGGGTGTCGTCTGCGCGGGCAAACCGTGCAGCGCGGGGTGCGGAGTGGGAAGCCCTGTGGATGCAGAAGGCGTCAGCGGAATTTGCGGGGTTTGCAGGACAGCGCTGGTCGTTTGCGTGGCCGTGCTAGCCGCCCTGCTCAGGTGAGCCGCAAAGGCGGCATTGGGATGTAGACCGCTGTCGAGAGTTTCGGCAATCGCTTCGAGTTCGGCCCCGACCAGTCGCGCGCTCGGAATGCGGGCGTTGCGATCCTTTTCGAGCATCCGGTAGATCAGATCAACCAGCGCGATAGGTGTTTCCGGGCGGAGCGCTTCCAGGTCTGGTACAGGTTTGGTGAGGATTGAGGTCAGGATCGCGCCGGAATGCTCGCCGCCAAAGGGCCGCGTGCCAAGCAGCATTTCAAACAGCACCACGCCAAAGGCCCATAGATCGCTGCGCGCATCGGGCACATCGCCCTGGCAAGCTTCGGGGCTGAGGTAGGCCAGCGTGCCGATAAGGGTACCGTCTTCGGTGAGGTTCTCGTTCTTGCCCAGCCGCGCCACGCCGAAGTCCGTCAGACGCGGGGTGCCGTCTTCGGCCAGGAGCACGTTGTCCGGCTTGATGTCCCGGTGGATGATCTTGAGGTGGTGCGCCCGTGTCAGCGCATCGGACAGTTCCAGTGCGATGCTCAACACACGATTAACGGGCAGCGGGCCATGAGCGCGCAGCGCGTCACGCAGAGAACCACCCGCAACGTATTCCATGACCAGGTAATGCTCATCGCCTTCATCCAGCGCGCCAAGCATCTTGACAATATTGGGATGATTTAAACGGCGCAGCGCTTCGCCTTCGCGGATGAAGCGCTCCAGCGACTGCGGCGAAGTGGCGAACGGATCATGTTGGAGCAGTTTGACGGCAACCATGTCACCACTTTGTGTATCTACGGCGCGATAAACTGTCCCCATCCCGCCCGCGCCAATAGGCTCTTCCAGGCGATAGCGTCCCTTCCCAATGACCGGCGATTGAGCCTTAGCAGGCATTCCCAAAAACCTCTTTTGTTTTTGCATTGTGGGCCATGCGTCTATATTAGCTGAATTTGTTTTCTGTGTGGGTAAAGCTCACTCCAGGTGCTTGATCAGTGCGATCCGCGCGCCCTGCCCAGTCGCGGTCTGGACGACCAACGACGCCTGAATCTCGTTGGCCCGTTCCTTCATGATCCTCAGGCCAAGGCATTTCTCTGAAACGGCTTCGGGGTCGAAGCCGCTGCCATCATCTTCAATATGCAGCGAACAAACTTTGTCCACCAGTTGCAGGGACAGCTTGACGTGCCCTGCCTGGGCATGTCTGACGATATTACTGAACGCTTCCTGAGCCACCCGGTAGAACACGACCTGCGTTTGTGGCGGCAGTATCACCTGTCTCTGGATTGCTTTTTCGACCTTGACCTGCGTTTTGCCGGTAAAAGAGTCTGCCAACCGGTTGAGCAGCACGCCCAGATCGGTTTGAAGAAGGGATTCGATTCGTAGTTCAACAAGCAGAGACTTCATCTCCAGCATCGCGCTGTGGGTAAGTTCTTGCAAATCGTACAGATAATCGCGGGTGCTGGACGCATTCTGATCCATGAGCCGGGGCAGGGCTTCGGCCATCACGTTGGTGGAAAATAGGATTTGCGAGACGGAATCGTGCAGTTCACGGGCCAGCCGTTGGCGTTCTTCAAGGGTCGCCAGGCTGCGGGCCTGTTTGTAAAGCTGCGCGTTCTGGATGGCGCTGCCTGCCTGGAGCGCGAAAATCTGAAGATAAGCCGTGTGCTGCTCATCAAAATAGGAGGGCATTTCACTGCCCAGATTGATGTAGCCAATCACGCTCTGGCCGAGGACGATAGGCAGAAAAAGATACGAGTTGAGGCCGGACGAATCGACAAATGGCTTGAATCGAATGCCGTCCGCCGAATTGCCGCCAATCATCGGCATAGCGGAACTGCCTGACGAACCCGGATAATGCTCGTCGGTAGCGGAAAAACTCCGTTCTCCCAGGAGGGTCACGCTCCCTTCACGGCTGTAACGCCGTTCGCACAGCACCAGCACGCGATCTTCTTCGCGTATCATGATGTTGGCAACGTCATACTGCATGACCCGTCGAAGATTATCCAGAATTTGTGTCACCACTTCAGCGAGATTGAGGGTGCTGCTGATCGCCATTGCGGAGTCCAGCAGCGCCTCGGTGAGCGTATGCTGTTCCAGCGCCCTGTCACGGGCGCTGATCATCTCGCGGGCAAGGTTGTTGAACGAGATCACCACCTGCGCCAGTTCATCGCGGTTATCCAGCACAATCGGTTCGTCGATGTGCCGCGTGATCAAGCGCTGTGAGGCGACTTCC
>DATGFK010000252.1:0-2711 GCA_035309185.1 Aggregatilineales bacterium | reverse complement strand
CCCAACCATCGAAGGCGAGATCGGCTCTTTCTCGCCGGATGGCAAGTGGCTGACTTTCCCCAAGGTGGTCGATCCGGGTGAACAGAGACACCTGGTGCTGGTTGATCTGTCGTCGGATATGGCGGTGCAGCACGACCTCATCCCCGATGACGACCTATCCAACGACCAGGAAGCAGCCTGGATGGGCGACTCAAAGAGCCTGCTGGTGGCGCGCCTATCGCCCGATCTGCACGCCGTGACCGCCGCACAACTTTACGCTGTAGACGCGCAGACTGGACAGTCCTCGCCGCTTGTGGTTGACCCCGCATACAGCCACAACAGCCTCCAGGTCAGCCCTACCGGCGATGCGGTGCTCTTCCAACGCTTTCCCCTGGATAAACCCGGAGGACAGACGGAATTATGGACGATCAACCTGACCACGCACGCCCTGACTCGGCTTGTCGTCAATGGTACGTCGGCGCGTTGGCTGCCGTGATCTGTCTTTGCCTGTGTAATATGCCTCAATTAGTTTGTGCAGGGCTTTCTGTACACCTCTGGCAAGGTAGTGTAGGATAGAGGTGATTCAGGCGATTGCTCCGTTTGACATTTCAGACGGATTCCGCTGGCAAGGAGTTTGCACGAATGGCTGCCTCAAGCCCGGTCCGCCCCGATACGTTGCCGGACAACTTTCCCGATCCACCGGCCCTGTATCCATCGGCGTTATTCCGCTTGCAACTTGTCACCGCAGGCCGCTACCTGTTCGAGTCCGAACTGAAAGAACTGCTCGAACTGGCCGAGATCCCGCGCGGAGCAATCGAATCGCCATCTGACGATGATGGGCTAAACGTGGCTCACGTATCGCGCTTTTACCAGGAATTGAAACTGATCTGCGGCGAAGATAAGGCCATCGCCTTCGGCCACGATGCTTTCCAGGATTGCACATCTCTGATCCCACGCGCCAACACGCCAGCCCTGGCCCGTGCGGTTTCGTCAGCCGATAAGATGTTCCTGCGCATTCGCGATGCGATGTCCGGCTTCAATCGCCGCACGGGCATGAATGTCCTTGTGAAATGGCACGGCGGGGCCGAATCCGATCTTTTCGAGGACACGGCGCAGCAGTGCTACGGCTACGTGGCTGAACTTCCCATCTGCCACAGCCTCACGGGTTTTTTGGAGGAAGGCATTCACTATCTATCGGGTGTCGAGGTCAACCTGACCGAGATCGAGTGCATGGCGCGCGGTGCGTTGGCTTGTCGCTGGCACTGCGCGTTGATATGATCCGGCTTATCCGTACACGATCAGGTAATTGAGAAGCAGTGTCAGGAGCTAACCCGCCGCGACTAAGAGCGGCGCCAATCTGGCTGCGGGCGCTGCTGGCGCTCATCGTGATGCTGAATATCGTCAACATTGTCGGCGCGCTGATCAATTTTCGGATCGCTCCCGCGCTGCCGGATGTGTCCGTTTCGCCCCTGGCGCAGTTGTTGGTAGCCTGCGCCTTCCTTCTGATCTTCGCGCGACTCCTGATCGGCCTGCAACGGCGCACACCTTCGATATATACGGCAGTCGCCCCCGTGCTGACGCTCTACGCGCTGTTCGGCCTGGCCTGGAATCTCCTGCTCACCCGCGCCACCTATAGCCGAGAGACGTTCGGCTTTGACTGCCTGCTGACGGTGTTGATCCTGTTTCCCGTGTGGTGGACGGCCTGGCGCCGAGGCTGGTTGAGTCCGCTGCGAAGCGCGCAGCATCCTGGCTCTATGCAGCGCTCATGATTCTGGTAAAATCCCAAAATCATCCAAGCGCTGTTTCCCGCAAACTCACGCACATAAAACAAGGAAGTGCCTGTGTCCCAGTCCCAGACTCAGCCTCAACCCCAGTCGCAACATGCGTCAGCACAGCCACGATACTCGGTCTACTTTCTGGTTATCGTGGGCATATTCATCACTTGCCTGATCGTCGCCAACATCATTGCGGTGAAGATTTTCGCCGTCAATCTGCCGATCTTCGGCCTCGTGCGCCTGCCTGCCGGGATCGTGATCTTCCCCATCAGCTACATCTTCGGCGACATTCTGACCGAAGTGTATGGCTATGGCGTGGCGCGGCGCGTCATCTGGTTAGGGTTCCTATGCAATTTGCTGGCCGTGGTCGCCATCCTGATCGGCCAGGGGCTGCCCGCCGCGCCCGGTTGGAACGACCAGCCATCTTACGACACGATTCTCGGCTATACGCCCCGGCTGCTGTCCGCCTCGTTTATCGCCTACCTGTTCGGGGAATTTGCCAATTCCTTCGTGCTGGCAAAGTTGAAAATCGTCACCAATGGCCGCTGGCTGTGGACACGCACGATCAGTTCAACCGTGGTCGGGCAGGCGCTCGATTCGGCGGTGTTCGTTACGCTGGCCTTCGTGGGAACGCTGCCCGGCGACATCCTGCTTTCGATCATCCTGGCGCAGTGGGTCGTCAAGTCACTTTACGAAGTGATCGCCACGCCGCTGACGTATGTGATCGTTGATTTCCTCAAGCGCAAAGAGGGCATTGACGTTTTTGACCGCGATACGAACTTCAATCCCCTGCTGGTGACGCAATAGAGGGTTGGTTATCAACGGGCGCCTCTCGTCGGGTCTCTGCCGCTGTCCAGTCTACTTCGAGTCCGCTTCCCAGTAGACGGCCTCATCCACGCCAAACTTGATGTTGTGCTGATCGGTGCCATCGGCGTTGACGATGTAGGCGCGGCCTGC